>JAJYRI010000047.1 GCA_021794175.1 bacterium | reverse complement strand
CGGTCACAATGCTACGGCATTGCTCCCTCTTCGCGCCTCGCCCCGCCGAAAAATCCCTCGTCGGATCATGTTGCGCGACTTGCGGCTCAGGACACTAGGAGCGTTTAGGCACGAGCGACGCCTGTCATAGGCCTACCTCGGAGGCCGCGGTTATCGTAGTACCTTGTGAGGAATTTGCGCCGTTTCGCGATCGCCGCCGCAATCGTCGGTTTTGGGGCCGTTCTGCTGGGAAGCTGGACGCGCATTAACGGTGCCGGGATGACCTGCCCCGACTGGCCGCTCTGCCATGGGAAGTTGATCCCTTCGATGGCCGACGGAACGATCTGGGAGTGGACGCACCGCCTCTTTGCGTTTTCCACCGCCCCCTTGGTCGCGATCGTCGCCTATCTTGCGTTTCGCCTGCGCCGTCGCGCACCGATGCTCGACCCATTGGTGCTTGCGGTTGCGCTCCTCTTTTTGGTCCAAGTCCTGCTCGGCGCCGCAACGGTGAAGCTCGGCAACTCGCCGATCTCCGTCGTCCTACATTGGGGAACGGCGATGGCCTTCATCGCATCGCTCGTTGCGATCGCCGTCATCACGACGATCCCCGAGCGCGCCGACGAGCCCCCGGCAACGCATGCGGTGACCGCCGTTCCCGCCCTACTCCTGGCAACGACGATTGCAGCGTTTCTCACGATGTGCGTCGGTGCATACGTGAGTTCCAGCGGAGCCGGGCTTGCCTGCCTGACGCTACCGGGATGCGCCGGACACGTCCTCGTGACGCAACCCGCGCAACAGGTGCAGATGCTGCACCGGACGTTCGCTGCGATGACGTTCCTGCTTTCGGTGATTACCACGATCGTCGTATTCCTCCGCGAGCCCTCCGCACGCATCCGCGGTGCCGCCGCGCTCGGTTTCGCGCTGCTCTGCACGCAGGTGCTCTTGGGATTGATGAACGTCGCGCTCCGTTTACCGACCGATCTTCGCGAAGCGCACGCAGCGAACGCCGCACTTCTGTTTATCGCCTATTGTAGCGCATTTAGTTTCGCGGCAATTCGCGGCATCGCGCTCCCGCGCGAATCGAGCGCGCGTTGAGCTCGACGCTCGCGCGCGTCGACGGGCTCGAAGCACGCCCGGTCGGCGGCCCGTTCGGGCTTGCCGCCGCGTATCTCGAATTAACGAAGCCGCGCATTATCGTCTTGTTGCTCGTAACCACATTGGCGGCGATGCTGATGGCCGCGCACGGAATCCCACCACTGCGATTGATTTTCTGGACGCTTCTCGGCGGAGCGCTCTCGTCGGCATCCGCAGGTGCGCTCAACTGCGTCTACGACGCCGATATCGACGGTTTAATGCGCCGCACGCGTACGCGGCCGATTCCGACCGGACGCATCGCACTCGTTCCGGCAACCATCTATGCCGTCGTGCTGGGCGTCCTCGCCTTTGCGATGCTCTTCCTTCTCGTCAATCCGCTCGCCGCATGGCTCTCGCTCGCAGGTAATCTCTACTACGTCGGGATCTACACGATGTGGCTGAAGCGGAGAACCCCGCTAAACATCGTGATCGGCGGCGCGGCGGGCTCGATTCCGCCGCTGGTCGGATGGGCTGCAGTTACGGGTACGCTCGCACCGGCGGCGTTCGGTCTCTTCGTTCTGGTATTTCTATGGACGCCGCCGCATTTTTGGTCGCTCGCACTGATGACCGAGACCGATTACGATAAAGCCGGAATCCCAATGCTCCCCAACGTCGTCGGCGAACACCGGACGCGCATCGAGATCGCGATCTATAGCGTGGTCTTGGTGCTCGGGTCGCTGGCGTTCTATCCGTTGCATGTTTTCGGCCCTGCGTATGCCATCGCCGCGACGATTCTCGGCGCGCTCTTTCTTTATTACGCGTTTCATACGCTACGCGATGCGACCAATGCGTTCGCACGAGAGCTCTTCCGCTACTCCCTCGTCTATCTCGCGCTCATGTCGCTGGCAATGGTCGTCGATCGTATCATCCTCCGATGATCCCGACGCTCGACAAACAGACGCGCTCGCTGCTGCTGACGCTCGCCCTCGGCGTCTTTGCCGGAGCGCTCGATCTCTCCGTACTCTCGCCGGCGCTTCCCGCGATCGGCCGCGAATTTGCCGTTCCGCTCGGAGATCTCGCGTGGATCTTCACGCTCTATCTTCTCGCCAACGTTGCCAGTATCGCCATCGCCGCGACGCTCGCCGATCGCTACGGGCGGCGCCCGATCTACCTGCTCTGCATCTCGCTCTTTGCACTCGGCTCGTTGCTTGCAATCGCCGCCCCGAATTATCCGCTCTTTCTCCTCGCGCGCGCACTTCAGGCGCTCGGTGCGGGGGGTATTTTCCCCGTTGCGACTGCAGCGATCGGTGATGTCATTCCGCTGGAGAAGCGCGGAGCCGCGCTCGGTGCGGTTGCAGCGACGTGGGGTGCGGCGGCGGTTTTAGGGCCGACGATCGGCGGCATCCTCACGCACGCCTTGAATTGGCGGTGGATTTTTGCTGCGAATATTCCGCTTGCGGCGTGGGTATTCGTTCGCGCACTGCGCGACGTGCCGACGACCGCGCCTCGCGTGCGCCCTCCGCTCGATGCGATCGGCCTGGTGGCGATGACCGCCGGGCTCCTCGCGCTCGTTGCCGGGATCACGACGCTCGACCCGCAGCTAAGCGTTGCGGGAGCAATCGTGCTCGTAGCGTTCATTTTCTTCGAACGGCGGATCGCGCACCCCATCGTTCCGCTCTCGCTCTTCGGCACGCCGCAGCTTGCAAAGACCTACGGGCTTGAATTGCTGGTCGGGATTCTCGAAGGGTCGCTCTTCTTCGTGCCGACGGTCATCGTTGCCGCACAACATCGTAATGAAATCGAGGCCGGCGCGATCGCCGCACTCGGTGCGCTCGCCTTCGTCGCGGTCATTCCCGCCTCCGGAAAAGCGCTCGATCGCATCGGGAGCCGCAGCGTCCTATTGCTCGGAAGCGCGTTTACCGCAGTGGGCTTGGCGATCTTCGCCTTCGGTTTTACGTCCCTGCTCTGGAGCATCGTCGCCATGCTCGTCGCCGGGCTTGGCTTCGGCGCGCTTCTGGGGGCACCGACGAGATACATCATTACCAACGCGGCCGATGCCGCCCACCGCTCGACGGCGCTGGGCTTCCTGAGCCAGGCGCTGATCGTCGGGCAATTAATCGGCGGTTCGCTCGCCGGCGGGCTCTTCGATTTACGGCACAACCACAACGCGGGGTTCCGCACGGCGTACCTCGCATTCGTCGTCGTCGCCGTCCTCGCGTTCCTCCTCGCCGGCCGACTCGATTCGCGGGAACGCGAACGGACGAGCGCCGCGAGCGAGAGCGTCGAGGGAAGCGCCGCGTAGCCGGCGAGCCCTTGCGAGGCCCCGATGCGGGGCCGCCGAACGATGAACGGATGGAGACCCATCGCGTTTTCAACCAAGTCCCTCCCTTGGAGGGCTACGATCTCTTCTCTACCGATCGCGCGCTGAGCGAGCTGCTGCAGCAACTCGCACCCGGAGCCGATTTCGAGGATGCACGCGCGCTCGGGCAGCTCGCCGGTGACGCGGAGTGGATCGAGCGCGGTCGATTGGCAAACGAGTTTCCGCCCGAATTGCAGGCCTTTACCGCGCGCGGCGAGCGCATCGACGAAGTTCGCTACCATCCGGCATGGCACGATCTCATGCGCACGGCAACCGAACGCGGGCTGCACGCGGCGGCGTGGGTCGATCCTCGTCCGCACCCGCACCTGCGGCGTGCCGTCGGCTTCTATCTCTGGAGCCAAGTTGAGGCCGGGCACGTCTGCCCGATCTCAATGACCGCTGCGGCCATACCGGCGATCCGCCATCAACCCGAGCTCGCGGCGCAGTGGGAACCGCACATTACCGCCCGCACCTACGACCCGGTGCTGGCGCCGTTCGCCGAAAAGAACTCCGCTCTCTGCGGCATGGCGATGACGGAGAAGCAAGGCGGCTCCGACGTGCGCGCCAACACGACGACGGCAACCCCGCAGGGAGCCTCCGGCGGCGGTAATCTCTACACGCTGGTCGGGCACAAATGGTTCTGCTCCGCGCCGATGTGCGACATCTTCTTCGTGCTCGCGCAGGCGCCGGGTGGCCTAACCTGTTTTCTGTTGCCCCGCATACTCCCCGACGGGACGCGAAACACGTTTATGATCCAACGGCTGAAATCGAAGCTCGGCAATCGAAGCAATGCCTCGGCCGAGATCGAATTCGACGGAACGCAAGCGTGGGCGGTCGGTGAGGAAGGGCGCGGCGTCGCGACGATCGCCGCGATGATCAACCAAACGCGGCTCGACTGCGCGCTCGGCTCGGCCGCGCTGATGCGCCAAGCGCTCGCGCAAGCGGTCCATCACGCACGCCATCGCATGAGTTTCGGGCGCACGCTCGCCGAGCATCCGTCGATGTCGAACGTGCTCGCCGATCTCGCGTTGGAATCGGAGGCGGCAACGTTGCTCGCCCTGCGGCTCGCCGATGTCGCCGACGCGGCAGAGGGCGATCGCAACGCCGCGATCCTCAAACGCATCGGCACCGGTATCGGCAAGTTTTGGGTCTGCAAACGCGCGGTCGCGCACGTCGGCGAGGCGATTGAAGCGCTCGGCGGCAACGGTTACGTCGAGGAGTCGATGATGCCGCGACTCTATCGCGAAGTTCCGGTCAATTCGGTCTGGGAGGGCTCCGGCAACATCAACGCCCTCGATATCCTGCGCGTGCTACGCAAGGAACCCGAGAGCATCGAGGCGTTGCGCGCGGAGTACGAGCCGATCCGCGATGACCGCCGCGTGCTGGATGCGCTCGCGATGGTCGAGCGCTACCTCTCCGCCCCTCCCGAGGAGATCGAAGGAAGCGTCCGCGTGCTCGTCGAGCGATTGGCGTTGCTGTGGCAGGCGGCGCTGATGCGCCGCTACTCGCCGCAAGATATCGCCGATGCGTTTATCGAGACGCGCTTCGGTGAGCGGAGCAGCATCTTCGGAGCGATTTTGGCAAAAATTCCGTTCGGGCGCATCGTCGAGCGAGCCGCGCCGGTTTCATAAAGTGTCTATGTCACAGATGCGCGCGCCGCGATTCGTCCGTAACTCCCGCCACTTGGCTCACCGTGCCTGGACCGAGCGCGAACGGCGGATCGTCTGGCGCGGCTTAAGCGGGCGCTTGGCGATCGCGATCGAGCCGTTCTTGGGGATGTTCTTCATGGGTTTTCTGACGTGGGGAATTGTCTGGCGCTCCGAGCACGTCGCGTCGGATCGCGATCTCATCAAGATCGCCTGGATCTTCGGCATTGGAGCGATTGCCTTCGCCGCCTATTTCGTCGCCGTGCTGATCGCGCCGTTTATCGCCTATCTCCAAACCTTCAAGCCGATCTTCATCCTCGACGGCTACGTTCGCTATCGCGGCCCCGACGAGCGCTCCAGCGAGGAAGCCTCGGGATACGTCGCCGCGCTTTTTGAGGACCGTAGCGTCGCCTGTGAGTGGGAGTTTCTCGGCAGCAAAGATCTCGAGCCGATTATGATACCGGCGCACCTCGAGTTCTCGAGGTACGCCGGTATTCATCGCATCGACGGCGTGCCAACCGGCGTCCTGCCCGACGGCGAGCTGCCGCTGCTGGCGATCGGTATCGCGCCTCGACGCGGCCCGAATTAGAACGCTTTCGAGAGGTCGATCCGCAACGATTCCAGCGAGGGCCACACGTGCCCGAAGCCGGCGTTGAATATGACGCCCGCGCCGATTGAAAAGACGGCGATCACGCCGAACACCACCAACACGACAACGGCTTTGGGTATGCCGCCGGATTGCGGAACGGTGGAGAAATCGATCCCTTCAGGTTTGTCGTGCATGCTCTATGCCGCCTTTCCGAAGTTCCCGAGAACGTGAGCCCCGGCCAAGAGCGCGATCAACGCGCCGAACGCGAGAAGCGCCAACATAATTTTAAAAAATTGATTGTCGAGCCCCGGCGTCTTCCAATCGTTTTTTAGCGCGACGGCGGAGACGAAGAACACAACGATACCGCCGGCGATGGCGCCGGCCCGTTCGATATTGGCAATCATTGGACCAGTCACGTACGCAGCTCCTTAAATGAGATAGAAGATCGAGAAAAGCACGACCCAGATAATATCGACGAAGTGCCAATACAACGTGCCTGCGGTCAGGCCGAAATACTTCTCTTTGGTATAGACGCCGTGGATCGACTGGAGAAGCAGTACGGTCAGATAGACCACGCCGACGGCAACGTGAAAGCCGTGCATCCCGGTCAGCGTAAAGAACGATGCGCCGAAGATGCCGCTCCCCGCCCACGAAATTTTGTCGACGAAATAGAGATGGGTGTACTCGTATGCTTGCCCGCCGAGGAAGGCGATGCCGAGCACGATCGTCGCAATGAGGAAGCCCGCATATTTATTGAAATTCCCGTGCTTCCAATTCTCTAGCGCGTAATGCATCGTCGCGCCGGAACCGAAGAGCACCACCGAGTTCCACGCCGCAAAGGCGACATCGAGGCGAGCGATCCCCGGCGGCGGCCACGACTGGCCGCTATTGCGAAGATAGAGATACGCGAAGATGAACGCCGAGAACAGTACGACGTCGCTGAACAGAAAGAACAGGAATCCGGTCAGCCGAAGGTCGCGCGTTTCCTCGTAGAAACGATCGACGCCGCCCTCGGCGTGTTCGGCGTGCTGATGGGGAAGTGAGGCGACTGCCACCGTTACTACCTTTCCTCGAAAACGCGATCAGTGAGCGCCGGCCGGAACCGGAGCGGGGGCATCGTTCAATTCGTCCTCGAGCCCTCGGTATGGGAGCGGCTCGCTGAAGTCATACGGCAAACCGTAGACGGTCGGCACGTGCTTGAAGTTGTAATAGTGCGGCGGCGACGGAATCTGCCACTCGAGCGTGCGTGCCTTCCATGGGTTCGGGCCCGCTTTCTTTCCGCGCCGCAAGCTCACGAGAATATTCACGAAGAAGAGCAGAATCGCAATCGTCATCACGTACGAGGATACCGATTCCACGCGATTCCAGAACTGGAATTGCGGATCGTAGACGGCGACGCGGCGCGGCATCCCTTCGAAGCCGAGCCAATGCATCGGCAAGAACGTGCCGTTAAAGCCGGCGACGAAGAGCCAGAAATGCCACTTGCCCAGCGTCTCGTTCATCATGCGCCCCGACATCTTCGGGAACCAGTAATAGAAACCGGCGAAGATGCCCATGAGGCTTCCCCCGACCAGCACGTAATGGAAATGCGCGACGACGAAGTAGGTGCCGTGAAGATGCAGATCGGTCGGAACCGAAGCGAGGAAGATACCGGTAATACCGCCGAGCGCGAAGAGCACGACGAAGCCGATTGCGAAGAGCATCGCGCTGGTAAAGTGAATCTTCCCTCCCCACAGCGTCGTGATCCACGAGAAGATCTTCACACCGGTCGGCACCGCGATCACGAACGTCAGCAACATAAATGGAAGCTGCATGAACGGCGCGAGCCCCGAGGTAAACATGTGATGCGCCCAGACCATGAAGCCTGCAAGGGCGATGGTTACCGACGAAAACGCGATCATCTTGTACCCGAAGATCGGCTTGCGGGCAAAGGTCGGGAGAATCTCGGAGATCATCCCGAACGCCGGTAGGATCATGATATAGACGGCGGGGTGGGAGTAGAACCAGAACATATGCTGCCAAAGCAGCGGGCTGCCGCCCTTGGTCGGGTCGAAGAACGGGACGCCGAACTGGCGCTCCATGAAGAGCGCGGCGAGCGCTCCGGCGAGCGCCGTGGTTGCGACCATCGAAAGCGGTGCGGTCGCCAACTGCGCCCAAACGAAGAGCGGCATCCGCGTGAGCGTCATGCCCGGCGCGCGCATCTTCAGGATCGTTACCATGAAATTCATGCCGGTCAACGTCGAGCTAATGCCGACTAAGAAGATCGCCGCGCACCACATCGAGGTTCCGGCCTCGCCCTGCAGCGACATCGGCGGATACTCGGTCCAACCGGCGACCGGCGCGCCCATCAAGAACGAACTAAAGAGCATCAACCCCGCGACCGGAAACATCCAAAAGCTGATCATATTCAGCCACGGGAAGGCGACATCGCGCGCCCCGAGTTGTAACGGCATCACGAAGTTTCCGAAGGCGCCGGTCATCAAGGGAATGACGACCAGCCACACCATCGCGCTTCCGTGGATCGAGTACACCTCGTTATAGGTATTGTTACTGACGAAGCCGCCGTTCGCGTTCATCAGCTGCGTGCGAATGACTTCGGCGAGAAGACCGGCGAGCACGAGAAAGATAAAGCCGGTGATGAGGTACTGAATGCCGATGATCTTGTGATCGATCGAAAACACGTACCGCCGGATGAAGCCTTGCGGCTCGGGGTGAACGTGGTCGGCGATACCGCCGCCGACGTGAGTTGCTGCTACTGCCATAATCTTTCTCCCGCTACTTCAACGAGTTGAGGTAGGCTACGAGGTTTGCGATGTCTTTATCGGTGAGTGCATTTTGCACCTGAGTGGGCATCTGGCCGTACGAGCCTTGGAGCCCATGTTGAAGAATATCGGCGACGTTTGCCGGGGTCGCCGGCTTGCCGCTGAGGAGGTTGGGATGCGCGGGATCGTGCAGGACGCCCTTGAGCCCCGGGCCGACGATGCGATGCGAGAAGGGCGCAATCGCGTGGCAAGCCGAGCACTTCTGCGAGAAGAGTACCTGGCCGGCGGCGGCGGAGCCGTCGCTCAGATCGATCGGTGCCGAAGAGATTTGCGGCAGCGCGTTGCTCGCCGACGCATTCTTCACTTGCCACTGATGGTACCAGGCGTCGTACGCGGCCTTCGGTTGTATTACGAGGTATTGTTTGTCCATCACCGCGTGGTTCACACCGCAGAATTCGGTGCAGATAATCCGATACCGACCGACACGATCGGTGGTGAAGCGCATCACGTTCACGAGCCCCGGCACCATATCTTGTTTCAAGCGCATCGCCGGCACCCAGAACGAATGAATGACATCTTCGGAACTGACGTTGAGCGTGACCGGTTCGCCGACGGGAAGATGCATGTTGCCGGTAATCTCGCCGTTGATACCGGGATAGCGGAACGTGTAGAACCACTGGTGCCCGATCGATTCGACGACGAGCCCGGCCGGCGTCGCCGCCGACGCGATCTGGATCGGGAACCACACGCGAACGCTCGCCCAAGAGATGAGAATAACCGCGATGGTGGGGAGTACCGTCCACCACAGTTCGAGCTTGTGGTTATCGTGAATCTGAACGCCGAGCGCGTCGGGCGCATCGTCCTTGCGCGCGCGAAAAACGATCGAGAAAAAGACCGCATACCCGAGGATGAAAATGAAGAGCGCGATGCCGACTGCAAGAAAGACGCGGAAGAGTTCGTCGATCTGCGTGGCGACGGTTACCGCCGTGGGCATCCAACGCGAGAGCGGCGTCACCGCCCAAAAATACATATTCGCGACGGCAAGCAATGAAAGAAAGGCCGTGAACGGCCAAAAGCCCGGGCCGAGCCCCTTCACGCTGGACTGTTTCTCAATCACCGACTATCCTTTCACGATGCATCGTTCGGAGACGCTCTTCTTCGATTGTTCCCGAGTTGTTCTCAACTATAGAAAGAGCGAGAGGCGCCCGCACCGACTTTAGAGGTGGTAGCCTTCCCTCACGGATTACTTCGTCAACGCTGCCGCGAACTCCCCGACGCGCGCGGGAATCCCGGTCAGCGCCGTGCCGACCACGATGGCGTCAGCACCGGCGAGGAGCGCGCTTCGCCCCGCTTCGGGGCTCCCGATTCCACCTTCGCAGATCGTAAACGCCTTCAGTTCGACGATTCGCGCGACGAGCGAGAGGGCCGGGAGGGCGTTCCCCCTCGTCTCCGCCGTGTAACCGCAGAGCGTCGTGGCGAGGATCTCGGCACCGAGCGCGTGCGCCGCGCGCGCATCCTCAAATGTTGCGCAATCGGCCATCGCCGTTCGCGAGGATCGGTGAATCTCGGCAACGATCCGTTCGAGCGTCTCCCCTGCAGGACGCGCGCGATGTGTCGCATCGAAAGCAACGATCTCCGCGCCGGCATCGACGATCTCCGCGACCTCGCGCAGCGTCGGCGTGATGTAGGGTTCGAAGCCGTCGTACACGCGTTTCACCAATCCGATCACCGGCAGGTGAGACCTTGCTTTCACCGCGCGAATATGCGCCGCGCTCTGAATCCGCAGGCCGACGGCTCCGCCCTCCTCGGCCGCAAGCGCGAGCGCCGCGATGACGCCGGGGTCGTCGAGCGCGCTCCCCGGTTTCGCCTGCACCGAGACGATGAGGCCACCGCGGATGGCGTCGAGCGGGTTCATCGCTCGCTCAAATCCGGCGCGGCGATTCCCGCCTCGGCGAACGCGAGAAGCGCGGCGCCGAGCGCACCGTCGTAGAGCGCTCGCCGAAGATGCGCTCCGGCAACGTGCGAACGCAATGCGCCGCGCAACGCCCGCGCAAAACGTGGATCCTCGCCGAGCCCGCCGAGCAACGCCACAAATGGGGCGCGCAAACGCGCGCGCCGCGCGGCCGTGCGAATCTGTTCGGCGAGCGCGCTCGCGTGGGCGAGCACCAGGCTGCGAGCGGGGCGATCGCCCTCTTGTGCCCGCGCGAGGATCGCCGGTGCGAGCGCGGCGATCTCCGCCCGTGCAAGCTCGCCGTCGTAGAATCGTCGCGCGCACTCCGCTGCAGCGCAGCCGAAGTGCCGCTCGACGGCGACGAGCAAGCCGCTTGCACGTCGCGCGTCGGCTGCAACGAGCGCCGCCCGCAGGGCATCGCGGGCGAGGCCGAACGCCGAGCCGTCGTCGCCGAAAAGATAGCCGTGCCCGCCGACCCGTATCGCGACCCCGGCTCGCGCCCGCGCCACGACGACCGACCCAGACCCGGCGATCGCCGCGATCCCCGGTTCGCCGCCGTGCGCCCCGGCGAGTGCGTTCTCCGAATCGTGGGTGTAGCGGAGATGGCGGGCGGCGATCCGCGGGGCTCGCCCGCGCAGGCTCCCGTCAAAGCCGCTGATCCCGACGACCGCGCTCTCGATCCGCGTCGATGCCGGCAACCCCGCTCGGCGGATCGCCGCCGCGAGCGCCGTTTCAACGGCCACGCGTAGCCGCGTCGAGGTCGCCCCGAGCCCCAATTCGTCGCCGGCTCCGCCGCTCGCGCGGGCGAGAACCAGACCGCGTTCGTCGACGAGGGCGGCTTTCGTCGCACTCTGCCCGACATCGATCCCGGCGAAAAGGCGCATCGCTTTCGGCGTCAATCGATAGCAAGCAACGATCGCGCGTACTCGTTTGCTGCAAATTCGCGGGTCGCGCGATTCTCCAGCCGAGCGACCTCGTTGGTTCGCTCGCGGTGATGGTAGAGCTCGTGCCCGACCGCGAGCGAGATGAACTCGCCGAGCTCCGATGAGGGTAAGTGCTCCGCGATTCTCAAGTTCACGCGAATCGTCGGCCCCTGCGGATCGTACTCCGAACGTAATTCGTCGACGCCCCATTCCCCGAGATCGGCGAACTCCACGGCGACTCCAAGCGCTCGCGCGCGGCGCAGTGCTTCACTCATTCTTTACGCTCCCCCAAGTCGACTCCATCGTTTTGTAACGCAGCGCGAAGCGCGAAGATATCGATATCTCCGACCGAACGCGCGCTGTTCTTCGCTATCGCGGCGGCAGTTCCGGCTGCCTGCCCCAGCGTCATGACGGTCGGCGTTAAACGCGCCGACGCCAACGCTTCATGCGTCGTCGAAATGCAGCGGCCGGCGACCAACAAACCTTCGCTTCGTTCGGGAACGAGGCAACGGAAGGGAATCTCGTACGCTCCTCCCGGAGCGACGCGATGCGTGGTCGTTCCGATACCCGAGGGATCGTGAATATCGATCGGATAGGCGCTCCGCGCGACGGCATCGGGGAAGCGGCGAGCCGAGAGTACGTCATCGCGGGTGAGGGTATAACGCCCGACGATGCGCCGCGACTCGCGAATCCCGACTTGCGCTCCGCTGGCGAGAATGCGCGCGCGTTCGAAACCCGGAACATACTTGTTAAAGAAACGAATGAGCTCCAACGCTTGTCGACGCCCCTCGATTTCGGCGCGCGTCAGATCGAAAGCGTCGAGCGGATCGACATCGAGCACGCGCGACATATTCACCGTCATTTCATCGGGATACGGCGAGGCAAAGAGCGAGACGATATCGCGAGGAATCGTTACGTCGCCGCGTTCCCGCGCGAGGTTCCAGAGCTCCCAGAGCCCGGCGATCGCCGAGAGATTCTCGGGGCGAAGATCGGCGACCGGCAACGAACTGCGGATTTGATCGGGATGTGCGCGCAGATAGGCGGCGAGCGCCTCGCCGTCGACCGGGCCGATTCGCAGCATCAAACTCGCGGGCTGCACGCGTCCGCGTTCGTCACCTCGCCGGGTCGCCGCCCCGGCGGAATGCGCGACGAGCGCGTCGGCGGTAGCGTCGATCGTCGTCGTCCCGAAAAACTCGATCTCGCCGCCGATCGTCGCGACGCGCACACCGATCGTGCGCTCTCCCTCGCAGATCGCGGCGAGAAACCACGCGTGCAAGAGCAGCGTCACGCCGGCTTCGGCCATGAGTTCGACGAGTAACGCTTTATGAAGTTCGGGATCGAACGGCGTGATCGTCGCGACGTAATCGGAGCTATCGTGCCGGTGCCCCGGCGAGCCGCCCATTGCCGTCAAGCGCTCGACGATCTCCTGAGCGATCCCGCCGACGATTCGGGTTTCACCGGAGTGAAAGGTCATCCACGGGCCGACCATCGCCGCGGTCGCCGTTCCCCCGAGGAAGCCGTAGCGTTCGATCAGCAGCGTTCGGGCACCATGCCGGGCCGAGGCGATCGCGGCGGCGCAGCCCGCATTCCCGCCGCCGACGACGATGGTATCGAAGGGCTCCATCGCCCGGAAGTTCCCAGCTCGGGGCTCGCTCCCTGGCACCGAGCTCCGCCGGGCGAAGAAAAACAAGGGCAATGCGCCTCGAACGGGTATTGAGGGCCTTCATGCTGCTACAACGAGTCAAGCCGCTCTCGCGCCTATTGGCCGAGGCAGGCGACCAAAAACACGCTCTCAAGAAAACACTCGGCCCCGGCGCGCTGACCGCGATGGGTATCGGTGCCATTATCGGCACCGGTATTTTCGTCTTGACCGGCGTCGCCTCGGCGAAGTACTCCGGGCCTGCGCTCACCGTCTCGTTCATCATCGCCGGCATCGTGAGCGCCTTCGCTGCTCTCTGTTACTCCGAGGTCGCAAGCCGCGTGCCGATCGCCGGAAGCGCCTACACCTTTGCCTACGCGTCGCTCGGCGAATTTATCGCCTGGATCATCGGTTGGGATCTCGTCTTAGAGTACGCGCTCGGCGCCGCAACGGTCAGTATCGGCTGGTCGGGTTACTTTACGAATTTCCTCAGCCACTTCGGCATCAACATTCCTGCCGCATGGCAACATAACTATTGGGATACCGGGCCGTCGGGCGAGCCGATTCACGGCATCATGAATCTACCCGCGTTTTTGATTATTTGCCTCATCGGCATTCTGCTTATTCGCGGCACGCGCGAATCGGCGGTCGTGAATTCGATTATCGTCACCATCAAGGTGGCGATCGTCCTCTTCTTTATCGGCGTCGGTTTCGCGCATATCAACACCGGGAATTGGGTGCCGTACTTCCCCTTCGGCTGGGGCGGCACGCTCTTCGGCGCGTTCTTCGTCTTCTTCGCCTACATCGGGTTCGACGCGGTCTCGACCGCCGCCGAAGAAGCGAAGAATCCGCAGCGCGACATGCCGATCGCTATCGTCGGCAGCCTCGCAATCTGCACCGTTCTCTATATTATCGTTGCGGCGATTCTGACCGGGATGGTGAAATACACGCACCTCAACGTTCCGCAGCCGGTCGCCTTCGCCGTCGAACAAGTCGGCCTTCCCGGCTGGATGAGCCTCGTCATCTCGATCGGCGCGATCGCCGGCCTTACCACCGTGCTGCTCGTCATGATGTACGGACAGACGCGCGTCTTCTTCGCGATGTCACGCGACGGATTATTGCCGGCGGTCTTCTCGAAGATCCATCCGACGCTGCGCACGCCTGCGACCTCGACCGCGATGTTTACCGTGTTCATCGCGCTTATCGCCGCGTTCACGCCGATCTCGGTTGTCGGATCGCTGACGAATATGGGAACGCTCGCAGCGTTCGTCCTGGTTTCGATCTCGGTGCCGATCCTGCGCAAGCTCTATCCTGAAGCGAAGGGCTTCTCGGTACCGTTCGGACCCTATATCGTGCCGATCACCTCCGCCGTACTCGCAACGTTGCTATTGCTGGCACCGTTCGTCGACACGACGGTCCCCCGTATCCTCGGGCTCCCGTTGCCGTGGTTCGGGTTCATCGTGTGGTTGATCGTGGGGCTCGGGGTCTACTTCCTCTACGGACGCTCCCACAGCCACGTCGGCATCAACGAGGCTTCGACGCCGAACGCGTAACTGCGCCGCTCCTTCGTGCGCGCCGAGTTAGACGCTCTCGGCGCGCACGAACACCAGCGTCACTCGCTCGTCGCGGTCGCATCCGCGAAGATCCTCGCCGAGCAACGCAACGATCCGCTCCGCGTCGGCAAAGCCGCGCAACTCCGAGATTCGCCCGCGACGCAGAAGGTAGAAATCGGGCAATCGCCGTCCGACATCGCCGAAGCGTGCGAGAAGTTCGATCCCTGCGCTTGCATATCGTTCGATCTCCGCGACGCGCGCGCGCACCAGACGAGCGAAAGGGGTCGCAAGCCGTACGACACCGCCGGTATCGACGACGCGCAGATTTTTCTCATAACGAAAGCCGAGAAGTTCCTCGCCGAGATCGATCCGTTCGAGCCTCTCGACCGAGACGCCGAGACTCATCGCGGCCGTCTTCGCGCGCTCCGCCTCGCCGATTTGCACGCGCGCGGCGACCGCTCCACCGACCGCGCCGCCCGCCGTGGCGATAACCCGGTTACGAATTGGATCGATTGCGATATCGACCTCGATACTCGCGGGGTCGGCGCCGTTTGCAATCGCCCGGTCACCGACCTCGCGCCGCAAGCGCGCGAGTTGTTCGACGCTGGGATCGACGATCTGTCGCTCGATGCTATCGCGCACGAGTGCGAGCGCAACGCCGACCGGAGAGATCACTTCGTGATCGCGTGCGATCCGGAAGCGCAGATTCATCGAGCGCGCGAGATGCGGCACGAGCGCGCGCGCCGCACCGCCGCCGCCGACGAGTTCGAGGAGATGTGGATCGAGCCCGTACTCGGCGATGAGAGCGCGCACGGTCGGAGCGAGGCGTTCGTAGGCGCGCTCGAGAATCGCGGTCGCGAGTCGTTCCGGTGCCATATCGTATGCGGCGGCCGCGAGCGCGAACGCATGACGTAAGGCGACGTCGTTCCCGCGCCCGAACGCGCCGTCGGGAATCTCGCCGAGAAAGTTCGCAGCGCAGCTCGGCGTCAGCGCGATATCGTTTCCCGCAGCGCTCCGCAGCGCAAGGATCTCGCCCTCGGCGACGCGAGCGTCGCGCAGTTCTTCGGAACTACAGAAGGCCGCATAACGATAGCCGGCGATATGCGCGCTACGCGGACCGACCGCCGCGACGCCGGCGGCATTCATGCGCACCAGGCTTCCCCCGGCGATTCCCAACGTGCGCACGTCGAGCGT
>JAJYRI010000046.1 GCA_021794175.1 bacterium | reverse complement strand
TGTACGCTTCGATCGAACCGGGCAGATCGTAGTGGATGACGAACCGAATATTCGGCTTGTCGATACCGAGCCCGAAAGCGTTCGTCGCGACGACCGCGCGAATTTTTTCGCCCATGAAGAGTTCGTGGACGCGCGTGCGATCTTCTTTGTGCAGCTTCGAATGGTAGACTTCGGCGGGCATTCCGAGCCGCTGCGTTAGAAACTCGCAGACCGCGAGCGCGTTTTTGATCGTCGCGGTGTAGATGATGCCGGTGCCTTCGATCGCATCTTCGCCGGTGAAGAGCCGCTCGATGGTTTTGAGCTTATCGGGCTCTTTCTCGGCTTTCCGGGTTTCGTATATCAAATTCGGGCGGTCGAAGCCGCGCACGATCGGCTGCACGTTTTCGATGCCGAGCTGATGCAGAATGTCTTCGCGCACTGCAGGAGTCGCGGTGGCGGTGAGCGCCAAAATCGGCGGGCGCCCGAGCTTGCGAACGACCGAACCGAGCGCGAGATACGCCGGGCGAAAATCGTGCCCCCATTGGCTGATGCAGTGCGCTTCGTCGACGACGAATAACGGAACGCGCACCGACTGAAGAATTCCAACGAAGCGCTCGTCTTCGAGCTTTTCGGGGGTGGTGTAGACGATTTTAATTTCGTTCGCTGCGATGCGCCGCATCGCGCGCGCTTCTTGTTCTTCGGAGAGCGTCGAGTTAATCGCGACGACGGCGGTGATCCCGCGCGTCTTGAGCATATCGAGCTGATCTTTCATCAACGCGATGAGCGGGCTCACGACGACGGTGGTGCCTTCGAGCATCAATGCGGGGAGTTGATAGGTGAGACTTTTGCCGCCGCCGGTCGCAAGAATCGCCAACGTATCGTTGCCGTCGAGGACGCGACGAACGACTTCTTCTTGGCCTTGGAAGAAGTTTTCAAAACCGAACCATTTGTGCAGGGCTCCCTGCAAATTCACGCGGCGGGTTCCTCTCGCTATTAAACAGAGACGCAACCCTCGTCGCTTAGCGACGTGGGCCGGAAGCGGCCCTTATCGCTCCCTTGATCCCGGTGGGCGCGGCACGCTTCCTCCGTAGTATACCCCATGCAGGCGAGAAGATACAGGGTCGCTAAGCCAAGTTTAATGTCCCTCTATCGTACCTGGCGACCGAAGAGCTTTACAGAACTCGTAGGTCAGGATTCCGTGGTCCGTACCCTCCGCAGCGCGATCGAGGGAGGAAAGGTGGCGCATGCCTACCTGTTCTCGGGGCCGCGTGGCAGCGGCAAGACCTCCGCGGCGAAAATATTCGCCCGCTGCATGAATTGCGAGCGCGGCCCGACCGCGGAGCCCGACAACACCTGCGCGGCTTGCGTCGCGATGCTCGAAGGGACCGCGCTCGACGTGCTGGAGATCGACGCGGCGAGCAATCGCGGCATCGACGAAATACGCTCGCTGCGCGATGCGGTGAAGTTTCCGCCGTCGGTGATGCGCAAGAAAATTTACATCATCGATGAAGCGCACATGCTCACCAAAGAGGGTGCGAACGCATTCTTAAAAACGCTTGAGGAACCGCCGGAGCACGCGCTCTTCATCCTCGCGACCACCGAGCCCGAGCGCTTGCCGATTACGATTCTCTCGCGTTGCCAGCGCTACGCGTTCCGACGCATCGCGATTCCGGTGATGATCGAACGAATGCGCGAGATTGCGGCCGCGGAAAAGATCGCCGTCGAAGAGAGCGCGCTCGCCGCGATCGCCTACCGCGCCGACGGCGGGTTGCGCGATGCGCTCACGATGCTCGAACAGGCTGCAGCGTATGGCGACGGGCGCGTCGATGCGGCTGCGATCGAATCGGCATTCGGCTCGAACGGGCGCGAGATGGCGCTGCGGCTGCGCGACGACGTGCTGCGCCGCGACGCCGGCGCGATGCTGCGCACCATCGAGGAAGCGAGCGATGCCGGGATCGAGCCGGCGACGTTATTGCGCGCGCTCCTGGGAGCGATGCGCAACCTGCTCGTGGCGCGCATCGATCCGGATTTGCTCGCGCGCGACAGCGCGCCGGAGGATGCCGCCGAAGCGAGCGCGCGCGCACAAGAGATCGAGAGCACGACCGTGCTGCCGCTGTTGCGCGTACTTACCGATGCGGCGACGCTCGCACGCGGCGGCGACGCGCGCTTGGAATTGGAGGCGGCGCTGCTGCGATTCGTACTCGCCGGTGAGGCGGCGAACGGCTCGGCGGCGCGCCCGCCTGCTGCACCCGCACGCACGGCTGTACCGCCGCCGCGCCCCGCACCGGCGCGCGCGAGCGCTCCGCGAGCGGCGGCACCGCGTGCCGCGGAACCGCGCGACGTGGAACGGCGCGCCGAACCGCCCGCGATCTCGGCGGCACCGCCGGAGCCCCCGCCGAAGCGGAGCGGCCCGCTCACCCTCAAGGCGATCGAGGCGGCCTGGCCCGCGATTCGCGGCCGGCTCGTCGCTGCGGAGCGCCCGCTGCAGGCGGCGCTCGACGATTCGCGCGTGCTCGCCTTCGACGGCACGACGCTGGTGATCGCGGTGGCGGGGCAGACCGCGCTCGCCCGCTTCAACGAGCGCGCCTCGGCGAAGGTGAAGGCCGCGGTTGCGGAGTTCTTGGAGGCCGACCTGAACGTTCGCGCCGAGATCGCCGCGCTACCGGACGAAGCCGAGCCGATGACGAATGACGACGCCGATTCCCTGCTCGACTACGCGATAGAGAGAACGAGAGAACCGTGAACCAAGCGCAATTAATGGCCCAAGTAAAGAAGATGCAGAGCGAGATGCTCAAGGCGCAAGAAGAACTTGCGACGACGAGCGTTACCGGCGTCGCCGCGGGCGGCGCGGTGAGCGTGGAGATGACCTGCGACCAACGCGTGACGCGCGTGCATATCGGCAAAGAGGCCGTCGATCCCGACGATATCGAGACGCTCGAAGATCTCGTCACCGTTGCCCTGAACGACGCGTTGGGCAAAGCGAATGAAACCTCGCAGAAGCGTATGTCCGCGTTTACCGGAGGCATGCGCATTCCGGGCCTGATGTGACGCGCTCCGAGCCGCCGGCCGAGCCGGTCGTCGCGCTCATCAACGAGTTCACGAAGTTACCGACGATCGGCCCCAAGACCGCAGCGCGGTTGGTCTTTCACATTTTGAATCGCCCGCGCAACGAAGCGCAGTCGCTCTCCGAAGCGATTTTAGCGGTGAAAGATCGCGTGGGTTTTTGCTCGGTCTGCGCTTCGATTACCGAGAGCGATCCGTGCGCGTTCTGCCGCGACGAACGGCGCGACGCGACGGTGCTCTGCGTCGTCGCCGACGCGAAGGATCTCTACGCGATCGAACGTTCGGGGGCGTTTCACGGGCGTTACCACGTGCTCGGCGGCGTGATCTCGCCGATGGAGGGCATCGGGCCGGGGCAGCTACGCGTGCGCGAGCTCGTCGAGCGCGTCGGCAGCGAGGGGACGCACGAAGTGATTATCGCAACGAACCCGAACGCCGAAGGCGAAGCGACCGCGCTCTATCTCTCGCGCTTGCTCGCACCGTTGGTGACGACGGTATCGCGGCTCGCGTACGGGCTGCCGATCGGCAGCGACCTCGATTACGCCGACGAAGCGACGCTCGCGCGCGCGCTCGAAGGCCGGAGATTGATGTGAGCACCGACCCGATCTGCGAGTGCCCGCCGGGGTATTGACTCGTCACCTGTCCGCTCTGTAGAGCGGATTCGAACGACGAACGCGAGGATGAGGACGCGAGCGATGACGACGACACGAGCGACGACGCTCCCTGTCACCCCGCGTAGATGGCGAAGCAATCCTCTGTCACCCCGAGTAGCCCCGAAGGGGCGTATCGAGGGGCCGCCCACTCGCGAGCGCGGACGAAGAAAACGTAGCCAGACTAATGGGCAGCCGCAATCTCCGGCCATCTTGACACCCTCGCCGTTCCGCGACTAGCGCTTGCGGGAGCCGGCCAGGTAGAGGTGTGGCGCACCCCAAAATATGCGCTAAACGACTCGCATCGTTCATATATATATGTGCTAATAACGGAGTTGTTAGGACATATATATATGAACGGAGGTCGAGCGGTTCTTGCTTGTGAGCATTCGGAGAAACGTCTCGAGCCGCTCCGCGCTGTGAGGCTTGATACTCTGCCGAAAGGCTGGATGCGAGTGATCCGCGAGGTACTCGGGATGACCACACGCCAGTTCGGCGCCCGCATGGGCATCGGTGCCTCGCGTATCCCGGTCATCGAGAAGGCCGAGGTGACCGATGCGACGACGTTACGGATACTCCGGCAAACCGTTGCGGCGATGAACTGAACGTTGGTCTATGCCTTCCTGCCGAACGAGCCGCTCGACGACATCCTGCGCGCTCGCGCAAAGCAGAAGGCGACCCGAGAGATCGAACGTCTCAATCACACGATGCGATTGGAAAACCAGGCTCTTCGCAAACCGGATCTCGACGCCGGGCGGGAGCGGCTGATCGACGGCAGAGTGGCGGATTTGTTGCGCGGTTTGTGGGACGATGAATTTCATCGTGCGTGACCCACTGTACTAGCATGACGATGGTGCCAATACACCGCTGAGCCCAGAGGAACGCGAGGGGCTTATCCCTTCGTACATCACGCTGCGTTAGCGCGTCGGCGAGCATTCTAGCCGGCACGGGCAATGCCATCGGCCCCGCCAATCCGTTTACGCTCGTGGCGCGAAACAAGGAAGCGCCTTAAGACGTACCACGAGTACGGAGGTACGGAAGTGAACGACTACATCGTCTCGCGTGGGCACCGCTTTAACGTCGGCGGCGACGTCGATGCCAATCTCATCGTCGAAGAGGGCGCCAAAGCCTTGGTCGGCGGAGACATTCTTGGGAATCTGGTCGTTCGCGGCCAGATACTCCTCGCCGGTTCGGTCCACGGCGACCTCACGATCGAGGAGACCGGCCACGCTACCATTGGAGGCACGATCCAAGGCAACCGCGATATTCGCGGTGGCATCCATATCGGTACGAGCATTTAAACGCAGCGCCGCGCGGCGCTGCGCGTCCTCCCCGCTCGCTCGAGATGGATCGGCGAACCAACTTACGGCCGCCGAGCTCGCAGAGAGCGCGAGCGATGACGTGAATGTTGATTCAAACGGTGGTGGTTGACGCGAAGAGAGCGGCCCCCCTACGGCGCGGGCGTGTACTGCAACACGTAGGTGAACCGCGTCGGCGCGGCGAGATTCGCGAGGCGCAGCCTGCGTTGCACGTGAGCGCTCGCGATCGTGACCGCGAGTAAGGCGTTTCCCGCGGTCGCGCCGTCGCCGAGGTCGAGCGCGACATCGTGCAGCGTCGCGCCGGCGAAGAGCGGGTCGGCATCGGTGCCCGCCGTCAATCCCGAGATCGCGACCACTCGCGAATGCAGCGAGGTAATGCCGTCGTAGCGCTGCGTCAATGCCACGACCGAAAGACCGCTGGAATCGAGTTCGCTGCGCAGAACGCGCGCGGGATGCGTTGCATCGGCGGCGACCCAGCGAAACTCGACGATGCGCTCCCCCGTCGCCGCATCGCGCGTGCGCAGATCGAATGCGTGCGCGTCGAGATTCGTCGCGCCCACGCTATCGGTCGCCGGGATCGCAAACCCCGTCGCCGTCTCGTTATCGTTGCGAATCGCGGCGACGAGCGCCGCAAGTGCGGATCGCTCGTTCGTTCGGGCGGCGGCGGTCGCGCGAGCGTGCAGCATCCCGAACGTCGCGTCGGCGGCGCCGATCAGCACGAGCGTTCCAATCCCCAACGCAACGAGTACCTCGAGCAGCGAGAAGCCGCGTTCGCTCTCCATGCGCTGCAGTGTTCCCCGCTCCGGCGCGAATCAGACGCGGAGTATCGCGTCTCCCACCGCGCACTCTCCCGGCGCGAGCACCTCGCAGTAGACGCCGAACGTCGCCTCGCGCTCCTGCGCGATCGCGCGCAGAATCCCCGGATCCACGGCATCGCTCTCCGGATCGTAGGTGATCGCGACGCAGCGCTTGATCGCCTTCGTCACGCGCAGGCGCACCCGCTCCCCGATGCGCAGCTCCGCGCCGATCAAATCGCTCTCGCGTTCCGCTTCCGCGATCGCTTCGGCGACGAGGTTCGGGCGAAAGCGCCGCAGGTCGAGCTCGCGCCCGCAGATGCGCTCTGCATCGGCGCGCCACGGTTCGAGCACGAGCGAGATCGGCGAATCGTCGAAGTAGTGCGGCGCGGCGCTCTCGTAGCGGACGGCAACCGCACGCTCCGCGGCGGCGGCGAGTGCGATGGGTACATCGGCGATCCGGTGCAGCCGCTCGTCCTCTTTCCCGCGATACGCTTTCCCGATACGCGCGTGCCCGCGTTCGACGACGAGCGCGGAGCCGCGGTCGCCGGGAATGCCGTCGCGCGCAATCTCGACACGCGCGAGCGATTCGCCGCGCAGGCTCTTCACCGGGTAGCGATAGATTGCGAGAAGCAGCGCTAGGACTCGCGCGAGCGGAAGCGTCCGAGCAAATTCTTCCCGGCTTGCAACGCATCGTTCTTCGTGCGCGCGTAGAGTTGCGACGCCTGCTCCTTGCTCATCGGCCGTCCGTGCGCGATGAGGAAGCTCACGCCTTCGCCGACCACGATCGTACCCGCGTACGCGATCGCGCCCTTAATCGGAACCCCGGCGACCGGCATGAAGCCCGAGAGTTCGCGCGCGAGCGTGCGCCACCCCAAGCCGCCGCCGATAATCGGGAGCAGCTCCCAGAGCCGTTTGAAATCGGGATCGCGGCCGTAGGCCGCTTCGATCTGCATCATCAGCGCGATCTGCAGCCCGGTGATCGCGACCGTGTCGCCCGCCGATGCGACCGCGCCGAGTGCGATGCCAAGAATCGGCACGTAGTCGACGAGACCGCTCGCCACCGCAATTTTCACCGCGTTCTTCGCGGCATCTTGCGTGATCTTCGTCGCGACCAAATCTCGCAGGATCGGCAGGCGTCGGCCGAGCGCGACTTCGACGCCGCGTGCGGCGCGAACGAGCTGCGGAAAGACGTGGAGGCGCAGGGCCTCTTCGCTGAGCTCGGTGATGCCGTAATTGCCCACCTCTCCCGGCGTCGGCGGGCGTTCCGGTCCGCGCGCGGCCATCGCTCCAATGCCGACGGCGAAGATCGGCGCGCGCAGCGCGCGCAACTCGAGCGAACCCGCGTCGCCGACTTGATCGATCGCGCCGATGTAGATCACCGCCTTGAGTTCGCGCGTCGCGACGCACCCCGCGCTATAGGTTTCGACGCAACGCGCCGCCTCCGCGAGCCGCTCGCCTTCGTTTCCGGCGAGCAAAATCGAGCGCAGCCGCGAGACCGCCGCCGGGTCGCCGGCGAGCACGATGCGAAACGGCAGCTGTGCGTGCGCGCGGACGCCGTGCATGTCGACGCCTTTGCGGACCATCTTCATCACATCGGCACCGAGCGCCGATGCGAAATTAGCCGCCACTGATCTCTCGTTGCGGATTATCGGTGTAATCCAGATAGGTCAGGCCCATAAAGATCTCGAGCGGCCACGCGTGCATATCCTGCACGTTCGCTTCGTCGACGAGCGAGATTCCCTTCGATTTCGCGTCGGCGATGACGTCGCGGATCGCTTCGCCCTTATCGGCCGCAAGGATCGATGCCGTGGTCACTTCGCCGGGGGTCAGGTGATCTTTCAACATATCGCCGTACGATATACCGGTGTTCCCGAAGCGTTGTTTCAACGCATAGCGTAACGAGGCGTATCGCTGCGGCGAGCTGCCCACCCCCAACATCGTGATGCGCGCCGAGAGCTGGCGCGAACGCGCCATATTGAAGAGTTGGTCGGCCTTCGACGAGGCGACCGCGGCGGCGTTCACCGCGTCGAGCGATGTTTTGAGATAGGGAAGCAGCGCGTCGTAGTCTTGTTTGTTCAAGTCGCCGTTGAAATCGAGTCGAATCCCGACGAACTGGCGGAAGAACTCGTCGAGCTTGCCGATCGATCCGTCGAGTAGCAGCGCCGCGGCTCGCGATGCGTCCACCGCTCCGAGCATATCGGATTGCGAGCGCGAGAGCTCCGCGAGCATCGTGGGATAATCGGAGAAGATCGCCGCGGAGGTGCTGGGAATCGGCGATTCTTTGAGCGGTGCCGCGAGATCTCGCAGGATGAGTTGCTGGTCTTCGAGCACGCCGTAGGTCTTTTGCGGCGCCAGCGAACCGACGCCCTGGTTGCCGACGACCGCCTGTATATTTGCGAGCGCGAGGTTGAGCGCCGCGCCCATCGCCTCGATGTTATCGCTGATCGCCGCGAGCCGCGAACCCGGACGCACTTGAACGTTGCCGATATTCGGCACGTCGTAATTTAGCGCGGACAAGCGCGTTTGTAACGCTTTGAGTTGGTTGCGCCCTTCTGCGGCGCGGGCGGCGATATTTGACGCCGACGCTTCGAGTTGCGTCTTCGCCGCGGCGAGGCTCTCGCGTAGCGGCGCGAGGTGTGGACGCATCAAGTCGACGCTCTGTACTTGGAGTTGCTGCACGGCCGCGAGCCGCGAGAGCGCGAGTTGCTTCGCCTGCGGGTCGCCGATCGAGGCGGCTTCTTCCAACGTCTGTTCGCTCTTGGAAGTAAGGCCGAGCGCGAGCTGCATCTGCCCGAGTTTTAGCAGCGCCTCCTGGTTGTTCGGAAGCAACGGCAGGAGCGAAGAGAGTTCGCCCGCGGCGATACTGTAGCGCGCGCGGTCGGCATCGCTGAGCGCCTGTACCAAGCGCTGTTGCGGCGTCACTTTGGTCGGGTCGAGTTCGGGATAACCGACGAGGTGCTCCACGCGAACCGCCGCCGGCGGATGGTTGGCGAGGTATTTCGTAATCAGGTCGCTATGCTGCGCCTCGAGCGTTCCCAAGTGACGCATCATCGAAAGCATCGCCTGCGGATCGTATCCGGCGCGCGCCATCAGCTGTAAGCCGTAGCGGTCGGCCTGCAATTCGTCGTCGCGCGAGAGTTTCGCAACGATGCCGGCCTCCGCGATATTTCCGAATTGGTAGATGAGGGGCGAGAAGAGCGATGCGATCGTAAAGAGCGCGTTCAGGACCGTCTCTTTCGACTGCATTGAAATGACGTGGTTGCGTTCGATATGGCCGGTTTCGTGCCCGAGCACGCCCGCGAGCTCGTCGCTCGACTGAACGAAATCGAGCAGCCCCTCATCGACGTACACGTAGCCGCCCATCGTCGAAAAAGCGTTGATATCGGGCGCGTTGATAATCTTAACGTTGTACGGCAGTTCTTTGCGCGCGACTTGCTGCCAGAGCTTCTGCGCGACGTGGTTCACCCAACGGTTCAGCAGCGGATCGGTTTCGATCACGCTGTTCCGAACGATCTGCTCGTCTTCTTGACGCCCCATCTCCACCTCTTGCTGCGCGGTCATCGCTTGCGCGGGGGCCGGGACGCACGTCAGCAGCAGCGAGAGCATCGTTACGACGGGGAACAGGCGGCGAAGAAACATGGCGCGGACCTCTATCGGGCTAAGGGCTTGCTTGGCGACAATTCGTTCTATCGCTTAGAACGCGTGTAGGGTGGCTTGACGTTACGCTGGGATTCTGTGAGTGAGATGGGGATGGAGCCGGGAGAACGGCGAGCTTCTTGCGAGCGAGCTGTGGATGAGGAAGGGGTTCGCGGGAGCCCTTCGGGAACCCGCCGACGATGACGGGACGAGCCGGGCGGTGAGCGCGTTGTTGCGCGGGCGGAGTTGGGGGATCGAGGTCGCGCTTGATGGTGGCGATCTCGGCGCGTCGCTCGCCGAGTTGGAGAGCAAGTTAAGCGCGGCGGAGGCCTTCTACCGCGACTGTGAGGCAACGCTCCGCTTTGGGGAGCGCGCGCCCGATGCAAGCGAACTCCTCCGGCTGCGCGCGCTGCTCTCGGGCCGGAATATCTCGGTTCGGCGCGTCCTGGGGGGGGCGGCGATCGCCGCGACCGCCGAGGCGCTCGGCGCACCATTCGAAGAGAGTACCGCTTCGGCCGCCCCGAGCCCGCGCCGCGAGCCGCGCCGCAGCCGCGTCGTCGAGCTCTCGGAATCGGCGCGCTCGCTGAAGGCCGATTTCGACGGCGCTCGCGCCGATATCGCCTCGCGTCGGCGCGCCGGCGAATCGAGCGTCCGGCGGCTCGATCTCAAGCGCCTCGGCGGCGGGGAAGCCCCCTCCCTGCGCTTGGTCGAGGCCGCTCCCGGCACGCTCTACCACGTCGGCACCCTGCGCGGCGGGCAGTCGCTCCAACAGATCGGCAATATCGTCGTCGTCGGCGATGTGAATCCCGGCGCCGAATTGATCGCCAGCGGCGACATTCTCGTCTTCGGTCGGCTCGCCGGCGTCGCACATGCGGGCGCGCAAGGCGACAGCGGCGCGCGCGTACGCGCGTTGGAATTGGCGCCGACGCAGTTACGCATCGCGACGGCGATTGCAGCGGAGAGTTCGGCGCGACGCGGAAAGAAAGCCGAGCCGGAGACGGCGTGCGTGCGCGACGGAAAGATTATCGTCGTTCCCTACAGTAAAGAAGAAAGTTGGTAATGTGAGCACGCGACGAATTGTCGTAACCTCCGGGAAGGGCGGCGTCGGTAAGACGACGACGACGGCAAATCTCGGTGCGGCTTTGGCGAAGCGCGGCCATCGCGTCGTTCTGGTCGATGCCGATATCGGCTTGCGTAACCTCGATCTGGTGCTCGGCCTCGAGAAACGGATCGTATTCGATATCGTCGAGGTTGCGGAGGGGCGTTGCCAGCTCCGCCAGGCACTCATTAAAGACAAACGCTTCGAATCGCTGGCGATCCTGCCCGCGGCGCAGACGCGCGAAAAAGAAGCGATCACCGCCGAACAGTTTGCGGCGGTCATCGCCGGGCTCGACGAATTCGCCGATTTCGTGCTGATCGATTGCCCCGCCGGCATCGAGACGGGTTTTCGCAACGCCGTCGCCGGCGCGAAAGAGGCGCTCGTCGTGACGACGCCCGAGGTGAGCGCGATTCGCGACGCCGATCGCGTGATCGGCAAACTGCTCGAAGTGCCGATGCCGATCTCGCTCATCGTCAATCGCTTGCGCCCGGAGATGGTGCGCAGCGGCGATATGCTCGCGGTCGAGGACGTCTGCGAAGTGCTCGACGCAACGCTGATCGGCGTCGTTCCCGACGACGAAGAGATCATCGACACCACCAATCGCGGCGAACCGATCGTGCTCGACGAAAGCAATCGCCTGCGGACGATCTACGACAAAATCGCGCGCCGCCTCGAAGGCGAAGATATTCCGATTACCAGTTTCGAGAAGCCAACCTTCTTCAAGCGCCTCATCGGCGCGATCACGACGGGGTAAACCATGCACGAACGTCAACCCGAAATCGAAATCGCCCCGGTGCCCGCGGCGCGCGGCCGAGCGATCGTCATCACCTCCGGAAAGGGCGGCGTCGGCAAGACGACGACAACCGCCAATCTCGGAACCGCGCTCGCCATGCGCGGCGCGCGCGTCGCGCTCGTCGATGCCGATATCGGCTTGCGCAATCTCGATATCGTTCTCGGCCTCGAAAGCCGGGTGAAGCACCACCTGCTCGATGTCATCGAAGGCGGCGTCACCCTCGAGGACGCATTGGTGCCCTCGAAATATAACGATTCGCTGATGTTGCTCGCCGCCGCGCAGCACCGCGAAAAAGATGAAGTGCCGACCGAAGCGATGACCGCGCTGATCGAAAGCTTGCGCGAACGATTCGATTACGTGTTGGTCGACTGCCCCGCCGGAATCGAACACGGTTTTCGGAACGCCATCGCGGGAGCGCAGGAAGCGATCGTCGTCTGCACGCCGGAGGTCTCGGCGGTCCGCGACGTCGATCGCGTGATCGGCTTACTCGGCAATCGCTTCAAACCGCAACTCATCGTCAACCGCCTGCGCCCGCAATTGGTCAAGCGCGGCAAGATGCTCTCCGTCGAAGACGTCAATGCGATCCTGCGCCTGCCGTTGCTCGGAGTGATCGCCGACGAACCCGAGATCATCATCACCACCAATAAAGGCGAGCCGCTCGCGCTGCGTCGCGACGGAGCGACGGGCGCCGCCTATCACGCGATGGCGGCGAAGATCGCCGGCGAAGACGTCGAAGCGCCGACGGTCGAAGTGCGAGAATCGTTTTTCGGGCGCCTCGGCGCGTTCTTCGGAGGCAAAGCATGATCGAGTTTTTCAAACGCCTCTTCGGCCCGTCGGATTCGGGAGCGACGGCGAAGCAACGCCTGCAACTCGTGCTGATGACCGACCACCTCGCGCTCGCACCCGAGATGATCGACGCGATGAAACGCGAGCTCGTCGAAGTGATTTCGCGCTACGTCGAAGTCGATCGCGATAAAGTCGAAGTCGATTTCGAACGCCACGACCACGCGCTGGCGATGATGGCGAACGTGCCGATTCTCGGCGTCGCTCGTCCGAGCGAACGCGCTCCCGAACCGGCGCCCGCGCCGGCACCGACGCCCGCTGCGGAGACGGCGGCGCCCTTGCAACAGCGCAAGCGACGCAAGAAAGCGCAACGCGCTCCGGCGTGAGCTCCGAGCTCGCGGCGAAGATCGATGGCTTCGCGTTCGAGCCCCATTTTCTCGCCGAAAGCGAGGCGCGCGATCTCTTCGCGCGCCTCGTTCACGGTTTGGCGTGGATGCAGCCGACGATCGTGCTCTTCGGCGTGCGTCGCCCGATCCCACGGCTCGAAGCTTGGTATGGCGACCCCGGCGCGCGCTATCGCTATTCGGGCATCGCGCACGAACCGATGCCCTGGACGCCGGAGCTTGCGGAGCTTCGCGATCGCCTCCGTCGCTTTACCGGCGAGCCCCTCAACAGCGTGCTGGCAAATCTCTATCGCGACGGGCGCGATTCCAACGGCTGGCATAGCGACGACGAAGCCGAACTCGGCCCGACGCCGACGATCGCGTCGCTCTCCCTCGGGGCGACGCGCCGTTTCAGCATCAAGGCGCGGGAGAGCGGCGAGCGGCATACCTTCGAACTCACGAACGGCAGCTTGCTCGTCATGAGCGGCGCGAGCCAGCAGTTATGGCGGCACACGGTTCCGAAAGAGCCGCACGTGCAACACGCGCGCATCAACCTCACGTTTCGAACCATCCTTCCCGCATGAGCGCGATCGTCACGCGCCTCGGCCGCGACTCGTCGTATCGCATCGCCTGGCCGCTGATCGTCGGCGCCATCGGGGCGAGCCTACTCGGCGTCGTGCTCATCCGTTCCGCCGATCTGCACAATCCGCAGGCGGGGCCGGAGTATCTCAAGCAGCTGCTCTATATTGCGGTGGGCGTTCCGGTAATGCTGCTCTGCGCGCGGATCGATTACCGCATCTGGCAGCGCTTCGCCCCGGCGATCTACGCGCTTAATTTGATTTTGCTGTTGGCAATCGTCGTCATCGGCCACCGCGCGCTCGGCGCGCAGCGATGGATCTCGCTCGGCCCGCTCGGCACCTTCCAACCCTCGGAGTTTGCGAAGCTCTTTTTAGCGATCTCCGGCGCGGCGGTGCTCGCACGCGGCGATTACACGCGACTGCGCGATATGTGGAAGCCGCTGCTCACCTTCGCGGTGCCGGCGATCTTGGTACTCAAACAACCCGATTTCGGAACCTCGCTCGTGCTCCTAGCGATTCTCACGACGCAGTTATTCTTCGGCCTGCCGCGCCTGGGCGGTTTCGCGCTCTATTGCGCGGGTCTGGTCGTCGCCGGTGCGGTGACGGCGGGAACGAATCTGGTGCTCAAGCCCTTCCAGAAGGCGCGCTTGCTCGTCTTTCTCAATCCCAAAGCCGATCCGCAGGGCGCCGGGTACAATTTGAATCAGGCGAAAATTGCGGTCGGGAACGGTGAATTTTTCGGGCGCGGACTCTTTCACGGAACGCAGACGCAGCTCTCGTTCGTCCCCGAGCACTCGCGCGATTTCATTTTTACCGTTCTCGCCGAGGAGCTGGGGTTGCTCGGCGTTCTCGGCCTCTTCGCGCTCTACGGAGCCATAATCTACGGCGGAATACGCGCGATTGACGGCGCGCAAGATCGCTTCGGCCTGCTGCTCGCCTCCGGAATTACCGCAATGCTGCTTTTTCACATGATGGTGAATATCGGCATGACGGTCGGCATCATGCCGATCACCGGCATCCCGTTGCCCTTTCTCTCCTACGGCGGCTCGGCGATGCTGACGAATTTCGCCGCCGTCGGCGTGCTGATGAATATCTACGCCCAGAAGGACCGCGGCGTTCTCGGAAACGCGTGATCGATCGCGCCGCGATGCGTTGCATCGAACTCCACGATGCGACGCCGCTTGCCACGATTCGCGAGGCGCCGCCGGGAACGCGCTTCGCCGCGTCGGGCGAACTCGCTCCCGAGGTTCGCGACGCCCTCGTCGAGCGCGCGCCGCGCGGCGCCTTCGCGCTCCAGCTCGCCTACGGCGGTTGCGAGCTGCTCGATGAGCCGCGCATCGCCGCGGGCGTCGAATCACTCGCGCTGAGCGGCGCCGATCTCGACCGGCTCGTTCTGCCCCCGAAGCTCCGCGCGCTACGCTTGAGCGGCGGTGGTGGATCGCTGCGCGCGTTGCTTGCGTTGCCGCTGGAGATCCTCGCGATCGATCGCGGAGCCTTCGATACCGCGCCGCTCGTCGAGCATGCGACGCTCGCCGCGCTCTCGCTTGCGAATCTCCCCGCCGAGGCCGCGAGCGTCGGCTCGCGCCTCCGTGCGCTGCGAACGATCGGCGTACCGCTGCGCACGCTTGAATCGCTGCGCTCGGGACGCGCGCTCGAACGCTTCGAATGCAGTCGGTGCGATGCGTTGGAATCGATCGACGCACTCGCGGCGTTGCCGGCCTTGCGCGAACTCGGGCTCGAGGGCTGTTGGCGCCTCGACCTTCACGCGACAATAGAATTCCTCGGTCGGCTTCCGCTGCGCGCGTTGCGTATCGATATCGGCGGGCGCCGAAAGAACGTCGAAGTCGATAAACGTCTCAAGCTCGAGCGTCTCGCGCCCTTTCCAACGCCGGAGACGGTGCAGGAGTCCTCTTCCGAATCCTCCTCGAAAGAAAGGTAAGAAGCGCACGCAACGTGAAGAGCACGCCGTAGCCGACGAAGCGAGTCGCAGTTTTGCGATCCGACGCCGAGCGAAAAGTATTATACGCGCGTCGCGCGCATGGCCCGTCACAGGCGAGCTCGCCGAAGTCGCGATCCCGGGTAGCACCCGCCGGGTCGCGCGTTTGAGCGGTAGCCGGGCGGCCGGGGCGCCCGCCAGAAGGACAATATATACGTGCGCAACGAGATTCTGATCTCGAGCGACCCGTGGGAAAACCGGGTTGCTATTTTGGAGGACGGCGAGCTCGCCGAACTCTACATCGAGCGTGAAGAGAAAGTCATCGGCTCGATTTACAAAGGCAAGGTTCACAACGTGCTCCCGGGTATGGGCGCGGCGTTCGTCGATATCGGCCTCGGCCGCAACGCCTTTCTTTACGTCGACGATATCAACAAACAACCGCTCAACATCGGCGACGTCGAAATAACGCAAGGGCACAGCGGCTTCACCATCGGTGAAAAAGTAAAACGCAACGACGAGATTCTCGTGCAGATCGTCAAAGAACCGCGCGGCCTCAAAGGCGCGCGCATCAGCACGAACATCTCGTTGCCCGGCCGCTACCTCATTTTAATGCCGACCGGAAAATATTCGGGCGTCTCGCGCAAAATCGAATCGGCGACCGAACGCGAACGTCTGAAGAAAG
>JAJYRI010000005.1 GCA_021794175.1 bacterium | reverse complement strand
TCGGTAGAGCACGCGCCTGAAAAGTGCGGTGTCGCCGGTTCGATTCCGGCCCTTGGCACCACGAACGTCGAAAGGGAGCCGGCATCGCTGCCGGCTCCCTTCTCGTTTGGGAGAACCCCGAACCAATCCCTAGAGGGCGTTGGCGAGAGCCCATCCCTTCGGTGCACCGATACCGGTGACCAGATCGTATCCGGTGCCTGCATTGTAGGCGCCGTTATTTCCCGTCGTCACATCCGTGAAGTCGGTATATCCGGTCTTGGTAAAGATGCTGTAGAGCGTCGGGTTGACGAAGCCCAGCGGGCCTCCGTGCAACTGGTTCGCTTCTGCCATGAGGGCAACGAACTCCGGTGACGACCACGAAGTGCCGTCAACCTGCATTGGGCTGCCGTTGGCATAGACCATCACGCCCACACCCGGGAGCGAGACATCGGGATCGTTCCGACCGGTGCTCACCATATTCGCAACGCCCTGCTGATAGCTGGGGAGTGCGAAGATCGTCGAGACGCCGCCGCCGGAGAGGAAGCCGTTGCTCGAGTCGCTGCCCGAGGTGATGCTGGCGAGTGCGCCGGTGGAGGTGTCGGTGAAGTTCACCGCACCGACCGCCGTGAAGTACGGATCGGTCGCCGGCGAGCTGACGCCCGGCGGGTTATTTCCGGTTCCGCATTCATCGCTGCCCGAGTCGCCGGAGGAAGCAACGAAGGTCATGCCCTTCGCGGCGGCCTGTTCGGCGATCGTGTTGGTCGTATTGGTAAACGCCGTGTCGGAGGTCTCGCAACCACCGAACGACGAGTTGACGACGGTAGCCTTACCGTCGGAGACGGTCTGGTTATAGCCGGCTTCGATACTCTGCGAACTCAGATCGGGGAAGTTGTAGACGATGATGTTCGCACCCGGCGCGAGGCCGGAGATCGTTTCGACATCGAGCGCGGTCTCGGTGTAATCGGAGCTCGATGCATTACCGCCGCCGCTGACGGCTTCGTTGGTGATCGTGCCGGTCTGCGTGACGCCTGCCGCGCTGAGGTAGCCGGCGACATCGCTGGTATTGATCGGCGTGTCGATCTCGACGGCGACCGTGACGCCCGCGCCGTTACAGCCGTGCTGCACCGGGTAGTCGAAGGCTTCAGCGACGCCGGTTGCCAGCCAGCCGTTGGAGCCGCTGACCGGGCCGTTATCCGGGCTGCCGTTGCAGGTGCCGCCAGAGACCGGGGTCGGTGTCGGGACGGGGGTCGGTGAATTCGTCGGGGCCGGGGTCGGCGAGTTCGTCGGCGTCGGGGTCGGCGAGTTCGTCGGCGTCGGAGTCGGCGAGTTCGTCGGCTTCGGCGTCGGCGATGCAGTCGGAACCGGCGTCGGCGATGCGGTCGGAACCGGCGTCGGCGACGCGGTCGGAACCGGCGACGGCGACGGGGTCGGCGAGCTGCCGTTGGTCAACGAGGCATCGTCAAGATAGACGTAGTTGTAATCGCTGAACGATCCGCTGCCGTAGATACCGACAAAGATAATGACCTGTTGTCCGGCATAGGCACCGATGTTATAGCTACGTTGCACGTAGCCGTTGGTGTTGCCGTTCTCGGTATAGAGGTTGGTCAGGTAGTTGCCGTTGGCATCGAAGAGATCGGCTTCTTGGTCGGCATTGTACGTGCTGGTCTCGCTCGTGCCTTCATCGACGTAGAAGCTGAGCTGTCCGTTGGTGGGAACGGTTACCTGCTGGCAGACGCCGTCGAGGCCGTACTCTTCGCCGAGGTTGCTGGCGAGATTTCCGGTGAAAGCATCGTACTGACCGCTATGCGGATTCGACGAATCGATCGTCGCATAGCCGTTGCCGCAGGGGAACCACGGCGAAAAGGCTCCGGTCTCGAAGCCCGGATTGCCGATCACGTTCGATGTCGTGAACGGCGTCGCATATTTCGCGAGCATCGCTCCGCGCGCTTTCATCTGCGGCGAGAGCGTTATCTTGCGAGTAGCGCGCTGCGCGGGAACGTGCGGCACGCCTGGAAGCGTCGTCGAGGCGATCAACGACGAGAGCGACTCCGAGCTGCGAACGTGCGCGCCGGTACGAGCGACGATAACGTTGCTCGTCGTCACCGCGTGCACCAGCGACGAGATCGCCGCCGGGACGACTGCGGGTTTCACGTTGACGTAACGCGCACCGAATTTACCCTGGTTCACCATGTGGATCTGGGTATTGAAATAGCTTTCGACCTTCGCCGCGGGGGCGCTGGCTTCGATGATGGTGCGGTTGGAATACTCTTTGGTAATCGTAAAGCCCGCGCGCTGCAAGGCAAAAACGACACTCTGCTCCTGCTGGGCGGTCGGCGCATAATACGAATTGAACTCGTCGGTGGTGAGATAGTGGTGGTACATCGGCGAGGTGGGATCGGCTTGCTGAGCGACGAGCTGATCGAGTTGCGCCTGATGGTTGTAGTTGAGCGTCAACGTGACGTTGACGGGCGTCGTCTGCGGCGCGGCACCCATGTCGGTATAGGCAAGGGTGCCGGCGGTCTTCGGAACGCTGCTGATCGGGCCTTGGGCGGGCGACGATCCGGTGCTTTGCGTGGGCGAGCCGGCCGGTAAAATTCCTCCACCGGAATTGCCGCCGCCGCACGCCGAAAGCACCATGCCTGCAATCAGACATGATGCTACGAGTCGGAGGGATGTTTGCATTCTTCTCCTTGGTCGTACGAGATCGTACGAAGTAGTTGCAACAGGTACCTCGAGCCCACGCGAGCGAGCTCCGGGCACCCGGCCATTCTACGTTAAGTACGAGTTAAGATATAAGGAGCCCCGACAGATGGGGGGCCGGAGCCCCTAGGTGCATTTCGTCACTCCGCCGCCTCATCGAGAGTCTCATCGATGAATGGCGGGTGAGAAAGCAGCGCACGGCGCGACCGTGGATGGGAGAGCAGCGTTTCTGAGGATATCGAGCGCACCAACACCGATTCACCGGAGGAATTCATGAAACGCAAATCCCTTGCTTTCGCTCTCGTGACCGCCCTGACGCTCCTCGCCCCACTCGCCGTACAGGCGGATTGGGATCGCGGCGGAGGGCGTGAGCGCACGATCGTCGCCCGCGCCGACGCCTTCTGGCCCTACCATCTCCGCTTAGCGGACGGCCGCATCCTCGAACTGCACCGCGGAACGATCATCAATCCAACCGGGATGACCCCTCGCTGGGGCATGTTGCTCCGCATATGGGGGCACCGCGGCGAAGACGGCGCGTTTATCGCCGACCGCATCGACCTTATCCGGCGCGGTCGCGGTGAGCGCGATGAGGATGGCGGGCGCTAACGCATCCTCGGTGCTAGGCGGTAAACGCAACCAGCGAATTTGCCGGTTTATCGGCAGTCCAGAATCGCGTACCGTCGTGGGCGAGCGAGACGCTGCGAAACGACAGATGAGCGAGCGCTTCGACGGTACGTTCTTCGAGCGAGGTGACGCGCACGAAGGTGTTCGTCGCATCATCGGTATTCCGAGCGAGCAGATAGAGCGTCCCCTCGACGAAGCAGCAGCCGACCGTTCCGCGCGCAAAACCGGAGAGGGCTTCGGAGAAATCCATCGTCGTGAGAATCGAACCGGCGGCATCGAGTGCAAGAAGGCGCTTGCGAACCGCTTGGCTGAGCCACAGGTGCCGACCGTCGAAAGCGAGCTGCGAACCGGTAAAATCGGGACACGCAAGACGATCGTGCTCTTTTACGCCGTGTCCGGGTACGAAGCGGCGTAAGTAGCGGTCGTCGTCGGCGCCTTCGCTGGAGACGAATCGCAGCTCGTCGCCAAGCGCTATAGCGCCGATCGGCTTCCCGGGCGCCTGCGATTCCTCGAGTATGCGATCGTCGGTCGGTGAAACGGCGTAAAGGCGGCTCGTCTGCATCGAGCTTACCCACAGGCGCTCGCCGTCGGCCGCAAGCGCTTGCGGCTCGGGCGCCGGAGCAGGCAAACGCACGATCTCACGAATCATTTCCATCTCGATCATCGGCAGTTCTCCTTCACTCTCTTAAGCAATTTTGAGGTTCATAATCTTCGTTAACCATCGAACAAATAAATCCCGCACGGACGCGCGTTTTTTCCGCAAAACATGCCAGGACTCATGCATGCGAAAGCCGCAGAATATGCAGCAGAGCATCTGCCGTTTTCGCTTGCGGAGGTACCCCGTTGCGCCGTCTCGTCGCGTTTATCATCGGCTGTTCCATTTTCTGTTCGATCGCGCCGGTCGGCGCATCGACGAACGGTTCGGCGCTACAGAGCAAAACGCTCGATGCACTGCTCCGTTCTCGCATCAAACACGTTTTTGTGATCTACCAAGAAAACCGTTCCTTCGATTCGTATTTCGGGACCTTTCCCGGTGCAGATAATCTCGCCTCGCCTTCAGCTCAAAAGCACGGTTTTCGTCAATACGACCCGATCGGCAAGCAATGGGTAACGCCGTTTCGCATAACGGCTCCCGATACCGCCGATGCCGACCACGCCCGCCCGGCGCTTATTACCAAAGCCGACGGCGGCCGAATGGATCTCTATGTCGAAACGGAAGAGTTCGGTCTTCTCGCTCGCGGCTACGACCGTAGCGACGCGGAGCGCCTCGGCCTGCTCACGATGGCGCACGAAGACTGCGATACGATCCCGTACCTCTGGTATTACGCGCACAACTTCGCCCTCTACGACCATTTCTTCCAAGGCATGTGGGGACCGTCAACGCCGGGAAACATCGATCTCATCGCCGCACAGACCGGCGAGACGCAGTGGGCACGCGACGCAGCCGAACAAGTTGCGCCGAATTCCAAGGGCCCCGGGGAACCGATCGTCGACGATGCGGAGCCCCCGTTCGGCCCCTATCCCGGAAGCCCGCCCGACCCGCTCAAAGCACAGTACGATCAGCACTATGCAACCATTTTTCTGACGATGGCGCAACGCCGCGCGATCGAAGCGAAGCGCGACAATCACGGCATTCGCAAGGATATTGCGACGATCGCTCGCAGCGGACGCGCCGCGATTCCGTGGGGCTGGTATCAGGAAGGTTATGCCGCCGCCGAGCATCCGAATGCAACGAATCTCGTCCACGGCTACATTCCGCATCACAACGCTTTGCAATACTTCGGATATCTCCGCAAGAATCCGTATTTTTGGGGCGGAGTCCACGATCTCACCGCGCTCTTTCCCGCCATTTCCCAGGGACGGCTCGGCCATCGCAGCGTCATTATTATTAAAGGCGGAAAGAAGAATCCGTTCGGTCTCAAACCGGCAAATAAAGATCCCCGCGTGCAATCGCGTTTTCGCGGCGATGACGATCACCCCGGCTACTCCGATTCGCAGATATCCGAGGCGATGGTTGCCAAGGTCGTCGATACGATCGCGCGCAGCCGTTATTGGAAGAGCTCGGCAATATTTATCTTTTGGGATGATTCCGAGGGTTTCTACGATCACGTCCCACCGCCGCAATTCGAGCGATGCTTCGACGGACATGCGTGCGGCGACGGCCCGCGCGTTCCGGCCATACTCATCTCGCCGTATGCGCGCAACCACGCGGTCGTCCACGAGCTCTCCGACCATGCTTCCTTCGTGAAGTTCCTCGGAACGCTGTTCGACTTACCGACGCTCGCATCGCTCCCCGACGAGAAGCCCTATCTACCGCTCGGCCCCCGCGACGGCAATCCGGCACTGAGCAACCTCGTCGGCGCCTTCGATCCGCTCCGCCTCGCAGGGAAGAAAGCACCGCTGCCGGCGCGCCTCGCGGAGATCCCAACACGTGTCGTCGATACGATACCGTCACCGTGGAGCTGCCGGACGATCGGCGTTACGCCCGTTCGTATTCCCGGTGAGAACCATCCGCCGAAAGGCTTCGCTCCGTTACTGATAACGCACTAGCGGAATCGCCCCGCGTTACGACGCCCCGCGAAACCATTTCTGTGCCTTGGGCCGGCGGTGAGGACACCCCGGCCAACAGCACGGCTGTCGTTTGCCCGCGCGCAAATCGGCGATCGCACGGTCGATATGTGCGGCGCGTGTTTCCGGCTTTTTCACGCTCGTCGTCCAACAGATCCATTCGTTTCGTTGAATCGGCGTAAGCCCGTTCCAGAGCGGGAGGACGTCGCTCTCCGCTGCGATTGCTTCCGCCATATCGGCCGGTACTTCGTGGAGCACTCCCGATAAAATCTCCCGCTCCTCAAGCATCCTAGGGGCTCCTTTCCCAAACACTCGATGCCTTTTTTTTAACGCCCGCTCCTCCGCCACCTCGCCCATGCGCGCCACCGGCCCGACACCCTGCGTCTCTATCTCTCTCCCCCGTCGTCCTTATTTTTCTCCCCCGTCGTCCTTTTATTGTCCCCGTCGTCCTTATTTTTCTCCCCTCGTCGTCTTTTTATCTCCCGTCATCCTTACTTTTCTCCCCCGTCATCTTTTTATTGTCCCCCGTCGTCCTTATTTTTCTCCCCCGTCGTCTTTTTATTGTCCCCCGTCGTCTCCGCCCACACAAAAGTGATTCCGGAGCTGAATTCGTCGAGATCGAGGCGCCGAAACGCGACGCGTACGTGAGGTACGCGAGCGTTTCGGCAACGAAGATATCGGCGAATTCAGCCCGGAATCAAGCGTGGGTGCGGGTGCGGGAGGCCCAGTACTCCACCGCCGCGCGAGCGACGAAGTTGGTAACGAAGATGCCGATCATCAGAAGAAAAGCCGCCGCATACGCGAGTTGATGCGATTCTTTGAACGGCTCGTTGATGAAGGTCCACACAACGTAGGTGAGATATCCGACCGGCGAGTGCGTCGGCGCGAGCGTCGGCATGTAATTCGACCAGCCGGCGGTATAGATCAGCGGCGCGGTCTCACCTAACGCGATACCGACCCCGATCAACAACCCGGTGAGCGTTCCCGGGAGCGCCCAGGGAAAGGCGACGCGTAAAAACGTGGTCAGCGGACGCGCCCCTAGAGCGACCGAGGCTTCGACGAGATCGCGCGGGACTGCGGAGAAAGCGAGGTCCGCGGCGCGATAGACGTACGGGAGCATAATGATTGCGAGCGCGAGCGAGCCGGCAACGAGCGAAAACCCCCATCCCGCCGTCTCCACCAACGCGACATAGAGAAAGTATCCGACGACGATCGACGGAACGCCGAAGAGCACGTCGATCGAGAGACGCACGACGATGCGCAGTCGATCCGGTGCAAATTGTGTGACCCAGATCGCTGCGCCCAGGCCGACCGGAACCACCAAGGCGACCGCCAGCGTTACCAGGAGAAGCGTTCCGGCGATGGCGTTGGCAAGCCCCCCGGCGATACCTTGCGTGACGGTGAAGAAAATATCCGGGCGGATCGCGGCGACGCCGCGAACGAAAACGAAGCCGAAGAGCGAGAGCAGCACCAGGAGCGCTCCGACCAACGAAGCGATGCAAAGCACCCACCAGAACCGCGAAATTGCGACGTTGCGCGCTACGCGTGAGACCATTAGTGCGACCGATCCTGTCCGCGAATCGCAACGCGAGCGATCGTATTCACCGCTAACGAAATGACGAACAACACGAGCGCGAGTTCGGCGAGCGATCGTTGTGCTACGCCGCTGGCATCGCTCACCGCCGACTCCAATTGCGAGACGACCACGGCAGCGATCGTATTGATCGGCGAAAAAATATTGTGCGGGAGTATGTTGATGGCGTTCCCGGCGACCATCAGCACGGCCATCGTTTCGCCGAGCGCGCGCCCGAAGGCGACGAGAATCGCGCCGACGATACCGGTTCGTACGCTCGGCAAGACCGCATGCGTAACGGCCTGCCACGACGTACTTCCCAGCGCCATGCTCGCTTCGTAGATGCTTTTCGGCTGCGCCAGCAGCACGTCCCGTACCGTCGCGACCATGATCGGCATCACCATGATCGCCAGCACGATCGCCGCTGCAAAGAGACCGTTTCCGCTTCCGGCGTCGCCGCCGAGAAAGGGAATAAAACCGAAATGGTGCGTGACGAACGGCGCAACCTGATTGCCGACCCACGGCACGAGCACGATCGTGCCCCACAATCCGTACACGACCGAGGGAATGCCGGCCATGAGTTCGATCAATGCGTTGATCGGTAAGCGCAGTCGCTCCGGAAGTCGATAGACGATCGTCAAGGCGACGCCGAGCGCGAGCGGCACGGCAAAGACCATCGCCAGCAACGCCGAGAGCATCGTGCCCACCAAGAAGACCAGGCCGCCGAACTCTGCGCCGGGCTCCGCGGAGACGCCGTTGTGAACCGAGCTTCCGGTACCGTACTGGTTACCGATGTTCCAAGTGATGTCGTTGAGAATGCTCAATCCGTTATACCGGATCGCCGGCCACGTGTACCAGAGTAAGAAGACCAACATCAGAACGACCAGCAGCAGGCAGAGCCCTGCAGCGATCGACGTGAGAGCGCCGGCCAGCATTCCGCTGGCCGGCGACTGCGAGAAGGGAACCGCGGCGCGACGCGTGCGGCTCCCCCCTACTGTCGGGGTAAGGCTCGCCAACTTAGTGTCCCGAGTCGGACATGACGCGCCAGTCGCTCCGGGGCATCTCGCCACCGCTTCGTCGCTCATCGGTCACAACGCGAAGGCGTTCATCCCTCTTCGCTCCTCGCGACAACAAAATGCCCCTGTCGCTTTGTGTCACGTTATGTCCGACTCGAAACACTAGTGGATCTGCGCGATCTGCATGCGGCTCAATTTTGCAATCGAAGCCGGCAGCGGGAGGAAGTGCACAGCATTGAGGAAGTGCATCTGCTGGCCGCCGTTATGATCGAGCACCCACGAGAGGAACTTGACCAACGCTTCGCGCGTCTCCGCGTTCTTTTGATGCGGGTTGACGATGGCGTATTCGTAATTGATGATCGGGTACGAATTCGCCCCCGGAGCAAAGACGAGGGAGATGCGCTCGTCGCGCGGCGTCTTCGAATACATCGCCGCCGCGGCCGAACCGATCGTCGAAGCGGTCGGGGCAAGGTAGCGCCCGGCGCGATTCTTGAGCAGCGCGTAGCCGAGCCCGGCCTTATTCGTTTCGTTAATGAAGCTCACGCCGATATAAGCGATGGAGTACGGCGTCGCCTTGCAGGCCTGCACCATGCCGGGGTTGCCGTTCGCGCCGACCGCGGTCGAGACCGACGGCCAGCTGATCGAGGTGCCGTAGCCGGGGCCATGGCTCCACATCGGGGTCGTGAACGAGAGATACTGCGAGAAAATGAAGGTGTCGCCCGAACCGTCGGTGCGGTGAATGGGAATGATCGTCCGGTGCGGCAGGCGTCCGGCGTAGGGACGGTTCAGCGCCTTGATTTGCGGATCGTTCCAGTATTTGATACGCCCCATGTAGATGCCGGCGAGAACCGGACCCGAGAGATGCAAGTGGACGTTGTTGAGTCCCGGAAGATTGTAATTAATCTGCTGGGCGCTGATCGCGAGCGGAATGTTGAGCATGCGATGACCGCGCATCTGCGGATCTCCCATGTAGGCATCCGACGCGCCGATCTGAGCGACGCCGGCGATCGCCTGCGAGATGCCCGTGCCGCTGCCGGTGCTCTGCGTCGTGATTTGGACGCCGTGGTTCTTCGACTGATACGAAGCAACCCAGATATTCATCAACGGATAGAGCAGCGACGACCCGGTCTCGAGGATCGGCGTCGCAGCCCGCGCCGCTGCGAGCGAGCCGAGTGCGAACACGGCTGCAAGAGCGACGGCGGTTAACTTACGCATGTAGTTCCCTTCATTAACGATGACAAGTGCGGTACAACGCTCGGGTCCGCCTTCGCGCACCCTCATCGCGATGGTACAACCCGCGGGTAAACTCCGGCTTATGGAACTCTTAAGAGGGATTAAGGCGACGGCGCAAGGCCAGCCCCCCCACCGGCGCCGAACCCGCAGGGATGCCCGAAAACGACCAAGCGCACGAAGCGGCGCTCGCCGCCCTCCGCCATACGGCCGCGCACGTTCTCGCGTACGCGGTACAAGATTGCTTCCCCGACGCAAAGCCGACGATCGGCCCGGCGATCGAGAACGGCTTCTACTACGATTTCGATCGAGCGACGCCGTTTACGCCCGAGGATCTCGAGCGGCTCGAAACGCGCATGCGCGAGATCGTCGCTTCCGACTACCCGATGACCGGCGAACGCGTCACGCGCGAGCAAGCGATCGCTCGATTTAAAAACAACCCCTATAAGGTGGAGCTTGCCGAGGCGATTCCGGCGGGCGAGCCGATCACGCTCTATACGATCGGCGAATTTACCGATCTTTGCCGCGGCGGCCATGCCGAGCGCACCGGCGAGCTCCGCGCGCTGAAACTGACCTCGGTCGCCGGCGCCTACTGGCGCGGCGACGAGAAGAACGCCATGTTGCAGCGCATCTACGGAACCGCGTGGCCGACGCAGGAGCAGCTCGATGCCTACCTCACGCAGATCGAAGAGGCGCAGAAGCGCGATCACCGCAAGCTCGGCGTCGAGCTCGATCTCTTTTCTATCGAGGAGGACGCCGGCGGCGGCTTGATCTTCTGGCACCCGAAGGGTGCGACGGTGCGCGGCATCGTAGAGCAATTCATTCGCGAGGGATTGCGCGAACGCGGCTATCAGCCGGTCGTCACCCCGCACGTTATGAGCGAACGGCTCTATGCGATCTCCGGGCACCTCGACAATTACGCGGAAAATATGTTCGGTCCGCTCGAGGTGGAAGAGCAACGCTTTCGCCTGAAGCCGATGAACTGCCCCGGGCATATTCTTATCTATCGCGATAAACCGCGCTCCTACCGTGAACTGCCGATTCGCTACTCCGAATTCGGAACCGTCTATCGCTACGAACGCAGCGGCGTACTGCACGGCCTCACGCGCGTTCGCGGCTTTACGCAAGATGACGCCCATCTCTTCTGCATGCCCGAGCAGTTGCAATCGGAATTCGAACAGACGCTCGACGAAGCGCTGCGCCTCATGGATGCCTTCGGCTTCAACGAATTTCAATACGTTCTCTCACGGCGCGAAGCAAAAGATCGAGTCGAGACCGACGAGATCGCCGAGAACGCCATCCGCGCCGCCCTGGCGAGCAAGGGCGTCGCATACGAGATCGACGACGGCGGAGGCGCGTTCTACGGTCCGAAACTCGATATCAACGTACGCGACGCAATCGGCCGGAAATGGCAGCTCGGGACGGTGCAGGTCGATTTCATCTTACCGCAGAGGTTCGATCTTCACTATCGCGGCAGCGACGGCAACGAGCACGTCCCGGTAATGATCCATCGCGCGCTCGCGGGCTCGATGGAGCGTTTTTTCGGCATTCTCATCGAACATTACGGCGGCGCGTTCCCAACGTGGCTCGCACCGATCCAAGCGGTCGTCGCGCCGATCTCCGAGCATCAGCTCGAATACGCGCGTTCGGTCGCCCGCTCGCTTCACGAGCGAGGGTATCGCGTGCAGGTCGACGAGAGTAACGAGAAGATCGGCTATAAAATTCGCCACTGGAGAACGCAACGCGTTCCCTATATTCTCGTCGTCGGGAAACAAGAGTTTGCCGACGGAACCGTTAACGTCAACCAACGTGGAGTCGAAAGCAAACGCACCATTACGCCGCAAGCCTTCGCCGAGGAACTGCGGTTGGAGATCGAGGCACGTCGCACGTGAACGCTAGGACGATCTCGGCGGCGGCTGCCGCTTCGCTCACGCTGCTGCTCGGTGCGTGTTCGGGGAATTTCGCAAGCGGAGGCACCGCCGCTCCCAACGGCATGCTTCCTCCGGGACAGACGGCACCGACTCCGGCTGCCGGCGCGGCGACCCCGGCGGGCAAGCACCTGCCGGTGCCGACGCCGACCCCACCGCCGGGCGACACGGTGAGCTACCCCGTCTCGCAGGCCTCCTCGGGGCTACGCTGTCCGCAGAGTAAGGGCTTCAGTTGCGTGGTCGCCTTCAATTTGCCGACCCCGAGCCCGAGCCCAAGCGGTTCGCCCTCATCGAAAGCCTCGGCAAAGTCCGCCTCGCCGACGCCGAGCCCCACTCCCTCGCCGAGTCCAACCCCAACGGCGAGCCCGAGCCCCTCGGCCTCGCCGAGCGCATCGGGGAGCGCGAGCCCACATGCGAGCGCTCCTCCGTCGGGGCCACAGATCACGTTGCAGATCGCAGCGCTTACCAACGATGCGCCGCCGATGGTACACCCGGATACGAAGAGCGCGGGTACCGTCGCACTCGTCGCATTGCGATTGCGAACGAGTGCCGACACGACGCTCGCCGGCGGCGCGCGCATCGCGTACACGCTTCCGAAGGCACAGATCGCCGGACGCGGCTTCGCCGTACAACTCTTCCAGGAGACGCAGCAGAAAAAGAAATCGATCGACACCTTTATCGGTACCTACGATCGTTCGACGATCGATGGCACGACGTTGACCTTTTCGTTCGTAACGCCGAAATTGCTGGTGAAAAAGGGCGAAACGTGGCTGCTGGTCCTCTACGGCGACGAACGCCCAACGGGAGCATCCCCGAGCCCCGGCGCAAGCTCCAACCCAAGCCCCGCCTCGAGTGCGGTGGCGAGCCCGGCCGGCTCGGCGGCGCCGTCTCCCACGGCCTCAGCGGCGGCCTCGGCTTCGCCATAACGCAATCGTGAGTACGCTCGCGGCGATCCGCTCGCTCGACCGACGAGCAAAGACGAGCTTCGTCGCCGCGTTTCTCGGCTGGACGCTCGATGCGTTCGATTTCTTTATCGTGACCTTCGTCGTCACGAAAATTGCAACCGATTTTCATCGTTCGATTCCCGATATCGTTCTCGCCATCACCCTCACGTTGGCGGCCCGCCCGTTCGGGGCGATGCTCTTCGGCGCCATCGGCGATGCATTGGGGCGACGACTGCCGTTGATGATCGACATCGCGCTGTTCTCGGCGATCGAATTTGCGACCGCTTTCTCACCGAACTACACCATCTTCTTGCTTCTTCGCGTCCTCTTCGGCATTGCGATGGGCGGCGAATGGGGGCTCGGTGCGGCGTTAGCGATGGAGAGCCTCCCGCCAAAAACGCGCGGCATCCTCAGTGGCCTTCTGCAAGAAGGCTATATGGTCGGGTATTTGCTCGCCGCGGTCGCCAACTTCATCGTCTTCACCTGGACCCCATGGGGCTGGCGCGCCCTTTTCATCATCGGCGTGCTGCCTGCGGTTCTTCTCTTCTTCATCCGCCGTCACGTCGAGGAATCTCCGACGTGGGCTGCCGCTAGTAAACGCCCCGATATCGTCAACAACCGCGGCATCGCAACCGTCAACTCTCTGCCGCTCATGCTCTACGCCACACTCTTTATGACGGCATTCAACTTCATGTCGCACGGCACGCAGGATCTCTATGCAACGTTTTTGCAGAAACAGCATGGTTTTTCACCAGGAGTCGTATCGTTCTTAGCGATCGTCGCTGCGCTCGGAGCGATCGTCGGCGGCATCGCGTTCGGCGCACTCTCGCAGCGGCTCGGACGGCGCGTCGGCATCATCGTTGCCGCAGTCTTGGGAATCGCCGTGATTCCGCTCTGGGCGTTCTCCGGCGGCATACCCGCACTTGCAGCCGGCGCATTCGCGATGCAATTTGCAGTTCAAGGGGCGTGGGGAATCGTGCCGGCGCACCTCAACGAAATCTCGCCGCCGCTCCTGCGCGGCTTTTTCCCGGGAACGGTCTATCAAATCGGCAACTTGCTCTCCGCCGGTGCGGCGCAAATCGAAGCGACGATCGCCGCAACGTCATTCGCCCTACCCGGCGGCGGAGCAGACTACGCGCGCGCGCTCGCCGCGATCGCCGTCGTCGTCCTTGCCGCAGTCGCGCTACTCGCGGCGATCGGTTTCATCGTAACGCCCGAACGCCGCGACGAGCTTCTCGAGTAACGGCGTTCGCGCACGGAATTGCAGGCTATCGCGGATCGACAAAGGCGACGATCTCGTGCGCTTCGCGATGGCTCGTCCAGAAGCGCGAACCGTCAAAGGCAAGCGACCGGGCGTGAAAGGGAACGATCGCAAGGTCGTGAGTTCGCGGAACCGTTCCGCGAGCATCGATTTGCGTGATGAAATACTCGGGCTTCGATTCATCTTCGGTCGTCAGCAGGTAGATCGTTCCGTCGAGAATCGTCTGTCCGCAGATCTGGCGCGGCGCGGGAATGGTACGAACGATGCCACCGTGTGCATCGAGTTCGAGAACCCGGCGGTTGTAAAATTGCGAGAGGAAGAGCATCTCGCCGTCATAGCCGAGTTGCGAGCCGGTAAACTCCGGGCACGCGATTCTCTCGTTCTCTTTGAAGCCGTGCCCCGGAATAAAGCGGCAGATATAGCGGTCGTCGTTCTCGCCGAAACCGCAAACGACGCGGAGTTCTTCGCCGACCACCGTCATGCCCCACGGCATGCCCGGCGCCTGCGCCTCTTCCGACACGGTCCAATGCACCGGATCGATTGCGTAGAGTCGCCCCGTGGTTACCGAACCCATCCAGAGGTACGTCCCATCGAATGCCAGTGCCTGCGGTCGCGGCGCGGGCGACGGGAGGCGTCGTACTTCCTCAATGTTCTTCATGAACGGCTACTTCGTAGCATGGGCGCCCATCCCCGCAACCACCGAGCCGATTGCATCGACGAGGCGATCGATCTCTTCGGTCGAGACGATCAGCGGCGGCGCGACGCGCAGCGTATTTCCGCCGGCGGTTCCAACGAGGATTCCCTGCTCCCGTAACGCATCGGCGACCGCCGCCGCGCGTACCGGCTCGCGCAGCGGCAGCCCCAGCAGGAGCCCTCGCCCACGTGGAGGCTCTACGAAAGAGGGGAGTGCGCGCGCCAGCGCTGCCAACTTCGTCATGGCATGGGCACCGACTTCGCGGACGTGCGTATCGAGATCGAGTTCGTCGCGAATACACAGGTGCGCCAGTGCGGCCGCGGCGCTTACCGGAGAGCCGCCGAAGGTCGAACCGTGATCGCCCGGTTGCAACGCATCGGCAAGCGAGCCGTCGACGAGCATGGCGCCGATCGGTAAACCGTTACCGAGCGCCTTTGCCATCGTGAGCAGATCGGGGCGGACGCCGACGCTCTGAAAAGCGAAGAGGTCGCCCAAACGTCCCATGCCGCACTGCACTTCATCGAAAATTAGGAGCGCGCCGCGTTCGCTGCAGAGACGACGAAGTTCGTGCAGCACCTCCTCGCGCGCCGGATGAACGCCGCTCTCTCCCTGCACCGGTTCGATGATGCAGGCGGCGGTGCGTTCGTCGATTGCGGCATCGAGCGCAGCGAGATCGTTAAATGGAGCCCACCCGAAGCCCTCGGGGAGCGGTGCAAATCCGACCTTATACTCCGGATTTGCCGTCGCCGCAAGCGCACCGAGCGTCCGTCCGTGAAACCCGCCGCTGAAGGCGAGAATGCGATTGCGCTCGCGCTCGCCGCGCCGGTATGCCGCTTTGCGGGCGAGTTTGATCGCCGCTTCGTTTGCTTCGGTGCCGGAGTTACAGAAAAACGCGCGTGCGAAGCCGGAGCGCCGGGTGAGTTCCCGCGCAAGTTCGCCTGAAGGCTCGTGATAGTAGAGATTGCTTGCATGCACTAATTGTCGTGCTTGCCGCGCCACGGCCTCGGCGATCCCCGGGTGGGCATGTCCGAGCGCGCAGACGGCAATGCCCGCAATGGCATCGAGATAGCGCCGACCGTTTTCGTCGATGAGATAACACCCATCGCCCGCGACGAAACGAACCGGCGCGCGCGAATAATTTGCTAAAAGCGCGGATTCGTTCACGTCCGGTAACTCGCGTTGATGCGTACGTAATCGCGCGAGAGGTCGCACCCCCACGCCGTCGCCGTCGCATTGCCGAGCCCGAGATCGAGCGTCACGACGATCTCGCGCTCTTCCAAAAGACGATGTGCCTCGGCCTCGGAGAGCGCTTCCACGCCACCGCGCTCGACCCACGTGCGATCGTCGAGCGTCAGGGACCACTTCTGCGAATCGAACCCGACGCGCGCGGCGCCCGCTGCAGCGACGATTCTCCCCCAATTGGGATCCTCGCCGTAGAGCGCGGTTTTGACCAAACTCGAATTGACGATCGCCCGTGCGATCGTCCGCGCCTGCACGGAATCGCGCGCTCCGACGATTCGCACCTCTAATCGCTTCGTCGCCCCTTCCGCGTCATCGACCATCGCCAGAGCGAGGTCGAGTGTCACTTTTCCCAACACTTGTTCGAAGAGCGGCGGCGGCGCGAGCGAGCCGGGCGGAGCGAAAAGATAGACGGCGTCGTTGGTCGACATGTCGCCGTCCACCGAGATCATATTGAACGTGTCGGCGGTCGCGGCTACGAGCGAGCTTTGCAGATCCTCCTGCGCTACCGGGAAGTCGGTTGCGAGAAAGGCAAGCATCGTCGCCATATTGGGGGCGATCATTCCGGAGCCTTTGGCGATACCGCCGATCGTATAGCGTTTCGAATCATGATAGAACGCATACGCCGAGAGCTTCGGAACGCGATCGGTCGTCATGATCGCTTCGGCCGCATCGTGTGCCGCCTTCAAGCCTTCGTCGAGTTGTTCGACGCAGCGTTCCAGGCCGCGCTGCACGCGGTCGAGCGGAAGCGGCACCCCGATCACACCGGTCGAGGCGACGACGACTTGCTGCGGCGAGACTTCCAGCAAGGCGGCGGCCTGCGCCGCAGTTGCCCGCGCATCGCGCTCCCCACGTTCGCCCGTGCAGGCGTTCGCACAGCCTGAATTGCAAACCAGCGCCCGCACGCCTAAACCCGACGCGAGATGTTCGTTGCTGATAACGATCGGCGCAGCCTGAACGTCGTTGGTGGTCACCACCGCGGCGCAGGCCTGTTCGCGCTCGAAAGCAATCAACGCCAGGTCGCGCTTGCGCCGCTTAATTCCGGCGTGAACCCCGCTCAAGCGCACGCCCGAGACGCTTCCGATCCCTCCGCGCAGGGCGACGATACGTTCTTGCAGCTCAGGCTGCGACGGTGCGATCACGAAAGCCCTCCTCTTCGGGATACCCCAGCATGATGTTGATATTTTGCAGCGCCTGTCCGGCCGCGCCTTTACCGAGATTATCGATCGCGCAGATCGCTCTGATCGTGTTACCGCAGATATCGACGGAGATTTCTGCATCGTTCGTGCCGACGACCGCCGCGACGCTCGGGGCGGATCCGCCTTCAAGAATGCGTACGAACGGCGATCCGGCATACGCATCGTGGAGCGCGGCAACGACCCTTTGCCGCTCGGGTGCGCGATCGAAAAGCAGATAGACGTCCGCGAGCATGCCGCGTGAAAGCGGTACCACGTGCGGCGTAAACGTCAGCGGCGTCGTGCAACCGTGCGATGCGAGCACGCGCTCGATCTCGGGTTGATGCCGATGCCCGCTCAAACCGTACGCGCGAATATCCCCATCGACCTCGGCGAACATCGACGCGACCGCCGGCGTCCGCCCCGCCCCCGTTATCCCGCTCTTCGCATCGATGACGAGGGCGTTCGGAGGCGCGAGCGCGATGAGGGGAAGCAGCGGTAGCAACGATGCCGTCGGATAGCATCCCGGGTTCGCGACGAGTTCCGCCTCGGCGATCGCCGTGCGGTTCCATTCTGCAAGACCGTACGCCGCGCGTTCCTCGAACCGAAAATCCGCCGAGAGATCGACGACGCGCGCGCCGCGAGCCAGAAAACTCTCCACCGCCTCGCGCCCAAAACCGTGCGCGCCCGCGGAAATCACGATATCGCCCGATGAGAGCGCCGCGATGATGCTTCCGCTCTCGGAGAAATGCAAGTTACTCCGGCGGAATGCGGGAAAGCTCTCCGCGAGCATCGTCCCGGCATGGCTCTTGCTCTCGAGGATTCCGACGCGCAGACGCGGGTGCCGTTCGATCCATTCAATCGCTTGCGCGGCGGCATAGCCGGCGGCGCCCCAAACGTGAACCGATGTCATCGTTCGCTCGCAATGGCGGCAAGCTCGCGCTCGAGAGCGTCGAGTGAGCGTCGAACGGCTTCGGGAGAGCTGGAGCCTTCGGTTGCCTTCGCACGAACGCTGCTGCGCGCATCGAGCGGAGCTGCGAGCGCCGTGCCACCGACCGCTTCGCCGAGCGCGAGCAGATCGCTCGCGTCGAACGAGCGCCCCTGTTCTTCGGCGAGCGCAACGCGCTCCCCGACCAAACGATGGGCGCGCCGTGCATCGAGGCCGTGCAGGATGAGCGCATCGGCGTGGTCGGTCGCAAGCGTATACCCGTGCGTCGCCTGGCGCTCCATCGTTGCGAGGTCGAATTCGAGATCGGCGAATGCTCGCTCGAACGCAGAGAGTAGGGCATCGGCACGTTCGATCGCGTCGACCGCACTCTGCTTACACTCCTGCAAGTCGCGATGGTACGAGAGCCCGACGGCCGCACTCATGCTCCATGCCGTTCCGGCGTCGCTTAACACGCGCTGCGTGCCGGCGCGCACGAGTTCGAAGATATCCGGATTCCGCTTCTGCGGCATCAAACTCGAACCACTCGCCGATGCATCGCCGATACGCACGTATCCGACCAGCGGCGAGGCCCACGAAACGACTTCGGCAGCGATGCGCGCTGCCGGAACGCAGGCTCTCGCCCACGCATCGGCACAAGCAAATAACGCATCGCGCGTCCCGACGGAATCGAGCGCGTTGCGAGAGGGCGTCGCAAAGCCGAGATAGCGCGCCGCCGCCGCACGATCGAGCGGCAAGCAGCTCCCCGCGAGCGCCCCGGAACCTAACGGCATCATCGCCATTGCTTCCCGGGCGACCGCTGCAAAGCGTTGCGCGCAACGCACGAACGGCTCGGCGGCGGCTTGCAGCCAGAAGGCGAGCAATATCGGCTGCGCCGGCTGGCCGTGCGTGGTCCCCGCCAGCACGCTCTCCGGCGCGAGCGCATTGCGTGCGCGTGCGGCGAGCGCCGCGGCGATTGCCGTCACGCGTGCGAGCCCGTCCCGCGCACGCGCCGCCGCATAGAGCGCGAGCGTCGTCGCGACTTGATCGTTACGGCTTCGACCTGCGTGCAACCAGCTGCCCGCCACCGCATCGATCTCGCGAACGCGCGCGTCGATCGCTCCGTGAATATCTTCGAAGCCCTTCTCGCTCGCCCACGCAGCGAAACTCTCGGCCTCGATTTCGGCAGCGACCCGATCGAGTGCGCTCTCGAGTGCGGCGGCGATCTCCGGCGCGATCGCGCCGCCGCCCGCTAACGCACGAACGTGCGCGCGCGAGGTTTCCAGATCGAAGGGTGCGAGCAAGAGGTCGTCTTCCAGCGAGGAGCCGAACGCGAGCAACGCGGGATCGGGGGCGCGGCGAAACCGTCCGCCCCATTGTAACGAACCGACGCTCACGAGACGGCAACCGCAGCAACATGCGCCAAACGATCGAGTGGAAGTCCCGTGAGGTGAATGAACCCGTCGGCAGCTCGATGGTCGAAGCTGTCGCCGGCGCCGTAGGTTGCCAAGCCCTCGTCGTAGAGTGCGAAAGGCGAACGCACGCCGACAACCGTTGCGCAACCTTGCAGGAGGCGCAGGCGGACTTCGCCCGATAACCGGCTATTCGATACCGCGTTAAATGCATCGAATGCGCTGCGCAACGGCGAATACCAAAACCCGTCGTATACCAGCTCTGCATATTTGCGGTCCACGCCGGCTTTGAACCGGAGCTCGTCGCGCGTGAGCACCAGACGTTCGAGCGCTTCGCGCGCCGCCAGCAAAATCGTCGCCGCCGGCGCTTCGTAGAGCTCGCGCGATTTCAGCCCGATCACGCGATCTTCGATGAGATCGATCCGTCCGATGCCGTGCGCACCGCCGAGGATGTTGAGTTGCGCCAGGAGCGCGGGCCCCGAGACCCCGGCGACGCTCGGAATTCCGGCATGAAAATCGACGACGATCTCCTGCGCCGTGGCGGGGCGATCTTGCGGTGAGGCGGTCCAGCCGAAAGCATCCTCGGGCGGTGCCGTCCAAGGGTTTTCGAGCACTCCGGCTTCGATCGAGCGCCCCCAAAGATTCGCATCGATCGAATACGGCTTGGCCGCACTCTGAGCGATGGGAATATGATGCTCGGCGGCAAAGGCGATCGCATCGGGACGGGAGAGCGGACGCTCCCGCAACGGCGCGCGCACGCGAAGTTGCGAATCGAGGGAACGAACGCCGAACTCGATGCGGACCTGATCGTTCCCCTTGCCCGTACATCCATGCGCGACGGTGTCGGCGCCAAAGGTGCGCGCGGTCTCGACCAACAGCGCCGCGATGAGCGGGCGAGAGAGTGCGGCGCTCAACGGATAGCAACCCTCATAGCGAACGTTCGCCGCGAACGCCGGCATCACGTACTCGTCGTAAAAGCGCTGCCGAACGTCGAGTGCAACGGCCTCGCGGGCACCGAGTGCACGCGCTTTCGCGGAGATCGCGGCTATAGCGTCAACGGCGGCTGCGCCGGTCGCGCCGTCGCTCTCGCCGAGATCGGCGGTCAGCGCGATCACATCGTGGCCTTCGAGCAGCAGGCGCTTGAGCAACACCGAGGTGTCCAGCCCGCCCGAGTAGGCGAGAACGATCGTACTCACGCGTCTCCTCCCACGCCGAGATCGCGAAAGCGCTGCACGACCATCGGCATCTTTTTCGCGTCGCGCACGATCACGAGAATCGTATCGTCCCCGCCGATCGTACCCATAATTTCGGGCCAGCCGGCATCGTCGATCGCCGACGCAACCATCATGCCGCTCCCCGGCGGCGTCTTGAGCACGATGAGATTTGCGCTCCCCTCAACGGAGAGCACGAGTTCGGCAACCACGCGATGGAGGCGACTGGCGTACTGGACGGTCGCATTCGGCAGCACGTATTTAAAGAGCGCCTCATCTCCGCGTTCGCTCTTCACCGGCACCTTCACGAGCCCGAGCTCTTTAATATCGCGCGAGACCGTTGCTTGGACGGCATCGAAGCCCTGCTCTGCCAGGAGTGCGACGAGCTCCTCTTGCGAGTGTATCGGTCGCGTTGCAACCAGCGTGAGAATCGCGCGTTGACGACGCTCCTTCATAGTGAGGTTCCCTTTCCGTCGGTGATGAGCGCGACGAGTAGTGCCCGCTGCGCGTGGAGTCGATTTTCGGCCTGGTCGAAAACGAGGCTGCGCGTGCCGTCGATCACGGCAGCTGCGACTTCTTGCCCGCGATGTGCCGGCAAACAGTGCATGAAGACCGCGTGCGGAGCGGTATAGGTAAAAGAGCGCTCCGTGACGGCGTACGGCAACAACATTGCGGCGTTACGTTCGTGCAGGTGTTCCTCGCCCATCGAGGTCCACACGTCGGTATACACCACATCGGCGCCGCGCAGAGCACGCACCGGGTCGGTAAAGGCGCGCACGCGACCGCCGCTACTCGCGCCGAGCTTTGCGAGCCGTTCCAGCGTCGCTTCGCTCGGGCGATGGCTTAACGGCGAAGCGAAACGCATCGACCCGCCAAGCATGACGACGGCCTGCGCCAACGAGGTAGCGACGTTATTGCGAGCATCGCCGAGATAGACGACCCGCAACCCTTCGAGCGATCCGAACCGCTCCTCCATCGTCAGCACGTCGGCGAACGCTTGGCAAGGATGATAGAGTGCGGAGAGCCCGTTAATGACGGGAACGCCGGCCGCTGCTGCAAAGCGTTCCAGCGGCTCGTGCTCGTGCGTGCGCACGACGACCGCATCGACGTACCGCGAGAGCACGCGTGCCGCGTCCTCGGGTGTCTCGCGCGTACCGACGAGCATCTCGCTGCCGGTCGCAAAGAGTGCTTGCCCGCCGAGCGAAGAGACCGCCACCTCGAACGATACGCGCGTCCGCAGGCTCGGCTTCTCGAAGAGCAACGCCAACGTCCGCCCTCGCAGGAGCGCGCTCGCCGAGGCCGCGCCCTCGCTTTTCAACTCTCGCGCCAAACGCACGAGGGCGCGCAGCTCGGCCTGTTGGAACTCGCCGAGGTCGAGGAAGTGACGCCCCTGCAAATTTTCGTGGGGGGCTAGCGGCGTGGCGGTCATTATGTGTATTATTATGCACGATATGCATATTTATGCAATACCCCCAAAGCCCTGGATTGTAAAATATGGCGGCAGCGCCCGCCCCGGAGCCGCCCCCGAGGATCCGCTCCTCGACGAAGTCGCCGCGTTGCATGCCGCCGGAGAGCGCATCATCCTCGTCCACGGGGGTGGCCCCGAGATCGATGCGGCGCTTCGCGAGCGAGGGATCGAAGGAGAGCGTTTCGATGGTCTCCGTGCGACCGACGAACGTAGCCTGGCCGTCATAGAGATGGTGCTCTGCGCGACGATCAATAAACGCATCGTCCGCGCACTTCAAGAGCGAGGTGCGAGGGCGGTCGGTATCTCCGGACAGGACGGAGGAACGCTCCGCGCGCGACGCAGCAGCCGCTTTGACGGGCGACTCGGTTCCGTCGGCGAGCAGGTTCTCTGCGATCCGCGGCTGCTCGCAGCACTGTTGGAAATGCCGGCGATCCCGGTGCTCGCGCCACTTGCACTCGATATGGCCGACACGCGTGCGCTCAATATCAACGCCGACGAAGCTGCCGCCGCGGTCGCAGCGGCTTTCCCTTCCGGTGCGCTCTTCTTCGTCACCGATATCGAGCGCGTCCGCGCGATTGCAAGCGATCCGCGCAGCGGCATCGATCGCTTCACCGTATCGGCCGCACGCGCGTTCCTCGACAGCGAGGAATGCCGCGACGGGATGCGCCCGAAAATTCGCGCGGCGATCGACGCTTGCGAGGGCGGTGCCGAGGCCGCCTACATCTGCCTCGCTCGTCCGGGTGCGCTCCGTGCCGCGCGCGATTGCAACGATGCGACGATCGTCGCTTCGACGGAACCGACGCTCGGCGACCGATGAACGACGACGTATGCGGAGAAATGGCCGCCGGCAGACGGGAATGCGCCTACCTCGGAGAAACCCCTGACGACGATGCTGCTACTGGGAATCGAGACCTCCTGCGACGACACAGCCGTTGCGATCGTTCGCAACGGGCGCGACGTACTCGCGAACGTCTCGACGAACCAAGATGAATTCCATCGCGCGTACGGCGGTATCGTTCCCGAAATTGCAAGTCGCGCGCACCTCGCGCTCCTCTCGGCGGCGATCGAACACACCCTCGAGCGCGCGCAAATGACGCTCGCGGATTGCGATGGAATAGCGGTGACCTACGGACCGGGGTTGATCGGCAGTCTCCTGGTCGGGGTCGCAACCGCAAAGGCGCTTGCATTCGCTGCGCGTCGTCCGCTCTACGCCGTCAACCATCTCCACGGACATCTCTTTGCACCCTTCCTCGCACGCACCGAAGCGCCGCCCTATCCGTTTCTTGCGCTCTTGGTCTCCGGGGGGCACACGCAACTCGTTGCGGTCGACGCGCCGATGCAGTTACGCGTGCTCGGAAAAACACGCGACGATGCTGCAGGGGAGGCGTTCGATAAGACTGCTCGTCTGCTTGGGCTCGGTTTTCCCGGAGGCCCTGCGCTCGACGCGCTCGCACGCGACGGCGATGCACGAGCCGTCGCTTTCCCGCGCTACCGTCCCGAAGGCGATGCCCTCGACTTTTCGTTCTCGGGTTTAAAGACCTCGGTTCGCTATTTCCTCGAACGCCCAGAGAATGCAAGCGTTCGCCGCGAGGATGTCGCGGCGAGCTTTCAGGCGGCGGTCGTGGACGTGCTGACGGCTCGCGTCGACGCTGCCTTTTCGCGCGGCTCGTTTCGCGCCGTCGCCCTCTCCGGCGGGGTTGCTGCAAATTCGCTGTTGCAGCAACGCTTGCGCGCGTGGGCGGAGCAGCGCGGCGTCGAGATCTTCATTCCCGCGCGAGCGTATTGTACCGACAATGCCGCGATGATCGCCGCCGCCGCCGACGCGCAGGGCGAAGCGGTCCGCGTCGATCCGCTCTCGGTCGCCGCCGATCCGAACCTTCCCTTCGAACGCATCGGCAACGCAGCATGATCGCACGCTACGAACTTCGGTGTAGCCGCTGCGCGAAACCCGCGTTACGCCACGATGCTCCCTGTGCAGCCTGTGGCGAGCTGCTCGAATTTGCCTTGCAGGCCGCTCCGGTCGACGCGAGCGCGGCGCGCGCGTATGTCGCGATGGTAGCCGGTCGCCGCGCGGGCAACGATCCGCTCGATCGCAGCGGTATCTGGCGCTGGCGCGAGCTGCTTCCGCCGGTTCCGCACGATGCGATCGTAACGCTCGCCGAGGGAAACGTCCCACTGTACGACGCGCCGGAGATCGCGGCTCGCGAAGGCGTTGCCGCACTTGCGTTTCTCCATCTCGGAATGAATCCGACCGGGTCGTTCAAAGATCTCGGCATGACGGTGGCCATTTCGGCGGCACGCGCCGCCGGAGCCGGGCGCGCAATCTGCGCGAGCACCGGAAATACCGCATCGTCGATGGCGGCGTACGCCGCCCGCGCGGGCATGGAAGCCTATGCGCTGGTTCCGCGTGGCAAAATTTCCGGTGCGAAGCTCGCGCAGATGCGCGACTACGGCGTCCGCGTGGTCGAAGTCGAAGGATCGTTCGACGATGCGCTCGCCGCCTTAACCGACGGCGCCCATGACGGCGCCGCGGTTGTCAACTCGATTAACCCCTATCGCCTCGAGGGGCAAAAGTGTACTGCGTTCGCGATGCTTGAAGCGCGCTCGTGGAAAGTGCCCGATTGGGTCGTCGTTCCCGGCGGAAATCTCGGGAACTCCAGCGCAATCGGCAAAGGATTCCGCGAAGCGCGAGCGCTCGGCCTGATCGACCGCTTGCCCCGGATCGCGGTGGTGCAAGCCGAAGGCGCCGCTCCGTTCGTTACGCTCTATCGTTCGGGCACCGACCTCATTCCGGTCGTTCCGCGCACCATCGCCAGCGCCATCGCCGTCGGCGCCCCGAAATCGTGGCGAAAAGCACGGGCCGAACTCGACGCCTCGAACGGGGTCGCCGTCGCGGTAAGCGACGAGGAGATCGACGCAGCGAAAGGGCGGATCGGCGCTGCGGGGATCGGCTGCGAACCTGCGTCGGCAGCGACGCTCGCGGGCATCGTGCGCTTGCGCGCCGACGGGATACTCTCCGCAAGCGACGATATCGTCGCGGTGTTAACCGGGCACGTGCTCAAAGATAGCGATGCGAGCGTGCGCGTTGCGGACCGCCGCGATGTCGGCGCGTAACTTTCACGCGAGCGCACCGGCGAGCAGCGCGAATCTCGGCCCCGGGTTCGATGCCGTCGCCATCGCGCTCTCGGCGCGGATGCATGCACAGGTCACGCCCGCTCGGCGTTTTGCATTGCATTTCACGGCCGGCGCGCACGCGCCGACGCACGGCGGGCTGCGCGACGCGATCGAACGCTCGATGCGACGGCTCGGCGCGCTGCCCGGCGTTCGCATCGAGATCGGCAACGATATCCCGCTCGGTGCCGGGCTCGGGTCGAGCGCGGCGGCAACGGTACTCGCGCTCGGGATCGCTCAGCGTGCCGCCGGGAATCGACTCGACCGCGCGCAGATCGCCGCGCTCGCCTGCGAGATCGAAGGACACCCCGATAACGCACTCGCCGCGCTCTACGGCGGCACGACCATCGCCTGCGATGCGCGCAATTTTCTTCGCTTACCGGCACTGCGCGATACGGTCGCGCTCTTGACGATCCCGCAGATCGATCTTTCCACTGCAGCCGCTCGTTCGTTGCTTCCGGCTCGATATGCGCGCGCGGACGCCGTCTTCTCGATCCAGCGTGCGGCACTGCTTGCCGCCGCACTCGCCGCCGGCAAGCTCGATTCGCTGCGCGAGGCGATGCGCGACCGTATCCATCAACCGTACCGCGCGCGCAAAATCCCCGGTCTGCGCGCTTTGCTCGCTTACGATGCCCCCGGGGTTCGCGGCATCGCGCTCTCCGGCGCCGGACCGACTGCAATCGCGCTCTTGGAGCGTCAGGCAGACGTGCGTCGTATCGGCGAAGATCTGCGATCGTTCTTTACCGACACCGGTATTGCCGCCGTGACGCTGCGCCTACGGCCGAGTGCGCGCGGACTCGCCGTTCGCGATTGCACGCACCCCCGCTTGACCTAAAAAAAGGACGCGTGCGCCAACGCGCATGCGTCCTCTCTCAACCGTTGAACGTGCGCTATGCGGTTTGGTTGACGTTGGTGCCGACGTTCTCGTCGCCGTCTTGAATGCCGACAGCTGCTTCCAGCTGCGCTTCGTGTTGTGTCGTGACGAGCGACTTCACGGCGCTCTGAACCCCAGCCGAGGCGGAGGCAATCGAGGAAATACTCATCCTTGTCCACGTACCTTTCCGGAATAGCCGCACCCAACGGCACAGCGTTCTCGGGAGGTTGCCGATCCTGGTGCGATCGCCTGCGAAGCGAGCGCTGGGTGCGGGTCATGATTTCGTTAATTCCGTCGCCTCGCTTGACGGATGCGAGGGCATGGGGTAGTATGCACGCCATGATCTCGTTCGCATCGCGAATGTCCACTTGCTGTTCCGCCAAGCGCGCGACGGCAAGGTTGCCATTTGCGATGACGTAGAGCGCTCGACGCTCACCATCGAAGAAGGCGCCCCCGTCGCAACAGCGACGGGGGCGTTTTCATATCCTCAGTCGCTTTCCTCATCTCACCAGGAGGCAGACCCATGCAGGCATCAATCGGAATCGGCATACTCGGCTGCGGCGTCGTCGGCGGCGGCGTCGCTCAACGCTTGCTCGCCGGTGAACCGCGCGTTCACGGCATCGCCCATACCGTCCACGCCATCGCCGTGCGCTCGCTTGCAAGCGGGCGGGGCGAGGGCATCCCGCGCTCGTTGCTGATCGATTCGGCGAACGCTCTCCTCGCCGATCACCGGATCGATCTCGTCGTCGAAACGATGGGCGGCACGACGCTCGCCGCAGAATTTGTCGAACGCGCCCTCGAGCGCGGCGCTCATGTCGTCACCGCCAACAAGGCCCTCATCGGTTCGCAAGGACCGCGACTTCACGCACTTGCAGCGCGGCGCGGCGTGAGCTTGCGATATGAGGCCGCCGTCGGCGGCGCTCTCCCGATTTTGCGAACGATCGATGAGGCGCTCGCAGGCGATCCGATCGCGAGTTTCGTCGGCGTCCTCAACGGCACGTGTAACGCAATTCTGGGCGCGATGGAGCAGGGCGGAAGTTTCGATGAAGCGCTCGCCGACGCCCAACGTGCAGGCTTCGCCGAGGCAGACCCGAGCGAAGATATCGACGGGCTCGACAGCGCGCATAAGCTCGCGATACTCGTTCAGCGCGCGTTCCGAGCCGCGGCAATTACGCCGCGCCTCCGCTATCGCGGCATTCGCGGCATCGACGGCGAGGCGTTACGTCGCTATAGCAAGCGCGGATATCGCATGAAGCTTCTCGCCGTCGCACGGCGAGACGAAGAGGGCATCGCCGCGGAGGTCGCCCCGGCGCTCGTTCCTCGCGATCATCCGCTCGGCGCGCTCGAGGGCGCGCAGAACGGCATCCTCATTCATGCACGCGATGCCGGCGAGCTCTACTTGCGCGGTGTCGGCGCCGGCCGACCGGCAACATCGAGTGCGATTCTCGGCGATATTGCCGACGTGCTACGAAGCATCGTCGCCCGTACACAGCGCAACGATCTCCACGACGGCTTCACACCGATCCTCGATATTCGTTCGATTTTTCCCGATACGCTCGCCATCTGGAACGATGGTTTCCTCACATCTCCGGCGACGCAGCTCGATGCTGCGCACTCATCGTCGGCACGTTAAAGAAAGGACCCTCTCATGTCCGCTATCACTGCGCAGACCCGATCTCAAGGCCTTAATACCCGCGCGCTGCACGCCGCCTTCGACGGCGACCCGACGACCAAATCGCGCGCGTTGCCGATCTATCAGACCACCTCGTATCGCTTCGACGACACCGCGCATGCCGGGCGCCTCTTCGGGCTCGAAGAGTTCGGCAATATCTATACCCGGATAAACAATCCCACCACCGACGTTCTCGAAAAACGGATCGCCGATCTCGAAGGCGGCGTCGGCGCACTCGCCGTCGCCAGCGGTCAGGCCGCCGCGATCTATGCCATTCTCAACCTCGCCGGAGCCGGCGACCATATCGTCAGCTCGGCATCGCTCTACGGCGGCACCTATAACGCCTTCTCCCATACGCTGCGTCGATTCGGCATCGAGGTCTCGCTCGTCGATTTCTCCGATCTCACGGCCGTCGAAGCAGCGATCCAGCCGAGAACGAAAGCACTCTATGCAGAGAGCATCGGCAACCCCCGCCTCGACGTGCTCGACGTCGAAGCGATCTCCGCGCTCGCGCATCGTCATTCGCTACCCTCGATCGTCGATAACACGCTGGCAACGCCCTATCTTCTTCGTCCGATCGAATACGGCGCCGATATCGTCATCCATTCGGCGACGAAATTTATCGGCGGACATGGCGTCGCGATCGGCGGGCTTATCGTCGACGGCGGTCGCTTCGATTGGGCGGCGAGTTCGCGCCACGCTGACTTCACGGCTCCCGACCCGACCTATAATAATATCGAATACGCCGCGGCATTCGGTGCGGCAGCCTATATCGTGAAGGCGCGCGTGCAACTGCTGCGCGATATCGGCGCCGCCCTCTCGCCGTTTAACGCGTGGCTGCTTCTGCAGGGGCTTGAGACGTTGGGGGTACGGATCGAGCGGCACGTCGCCAACGCGACGAAGGTCGCCGAGTACCTCGCCGCGCATCCGCGCGTCGCATCGGTGCGCTACCCGGGACTTGCAAGCGACCCCGAGCATCATCTTGCGTTACGCTATCTCCCGAAAGGAGCAGGGGCAATCGTCACGTTTGACGTTCGCGGCGACGAAGGCGAAGCGCGCGCGACGATCGACCGACTACGCCTGTTTTCGCTGCTGGCGAACGTCGGCGATGCGAAATCGCTCGCGATTCATCCCGCGTCGACCACGCACCGACAGCTCACTGCGCGTGAACGACTCGCAAGCGGCGTCGATGAGAGCACGATCCGCCTCTCAGTCGGCATCGAGGATAGCGACGATCTCATCGCCGATCTCGCGGAGGCGCTCGGATCGTGACCGAACGGACGATAGCGATCGGCGCGCTCGAGCTCGACGGTGGGCAGATCCTGCCCGCCGTCGAGCAGCGCGTCGCAATCTATGGCGCCCCGACCTGTGGCCGCGTCGTGCTGGTGCTGCACGCGCTCACCGGCGACCATCGCGCTGCTACGTGGTGGCCCGGCCTCGTCGGCGAAGCCGCGCTCTTCGATCCGCGCGACTGCTGCATCGTCGGCATCAATATGCTCGGCTCGTGTTATGGTTCGACGCCGGTTCGCGAACGAATCACGATCGCCGATATCGTGCGCGCGCAGCGACGCGCGCTCGATATCCTCGAGATCGATCGCATCGATCTCGCCATCGGCGGTTCGATGGGCGGCATGCAGGCACTCCAATGGGCGCATGATGCTCCCGATCGCATCGGTGGTGCGGTGGCGATCGGCGCCCCGGATCGAACCGGCACACTCGCGATTGCGTACAACGCGATCCAACGCGATGCGCTCGCCCTCGACCCGGTTGCCGGACTCGGCTTAGCGCGCAAGATCGCGATGCTCACCTACAAGAGCGATGCGCTGCTCTCGCGACGCCACGGCCGCCGCCCCGACCGCAACGGCGGAGGACGGTTCGACATCGAGGGGTTCCTCGATCTCCAGGCAGCGCGCATTCTCGAGCGCATCGACGCCGCGACCTATCGCACGCTCACGCATGCGATGGATTCCTTCGATCTCCGCGAGAGCGACTGGCCGGAGAACACACCGCCGCTCACGTTCGTCGGCATCTCCTCCGACACGCTCTTTCCGGCGCGCGAGATTCGCGACGCTGCGGAACGGATTGCATGCCGTGGCATCGACGCTCGCTACATCGAGATGCGCAGCGAACATGGCCACGATGCTTTTCTTGCCGAGGATGCGGCACTCGCCGAACTCCTCGCGCAAAATATATTGGCGGGCGTCGTGATGTAGCGACAAGCGGTGCTATCTTCGCTCGCTCCTTCCTTCGGAATGAAATCAAGGCCTGGTTTTGCTGGGATTTGATTTTCGCCTGAAATCATCGGCTAGCTCGCGACAGGCACCCGCAGCTACGAAACGGCGGTCGAAATGAAGCCGATGTTCCGTACCAAGCCGATCGTGACGACCTAAACCGTCGTCACGATCGCTCGATTGAGCTTCTTCAATAACAGCTCGTAAGGCCAAACCCATTCCGGATCAATGTCGTAAATGGGGAGCGTTGGAGTCTCGTTATTGTCCCGCTCGCTCGCGGGGTTTTCGATTGAATATGCAAAGATCTTAGGACCATGGATCGCATTTGCGTCGGAACAAACAAGTAGCGAATCGATCCGTCCTCATAAAACGACACACCATCGTTCCGAACGTAAATGAATCCGAGAACGACGGAGTGAAGACTGACGACAACAGCATGCGCTACCTCTGCCGAGTGCGAAACTGCATTACCAGGCAATTGATCGTGTTTCTGGACGGTGATTTGACGGCAAATACGTTGATGGACGATTTGTGTCGGCCTCACCGCCGCGCCGGCGGTAGAGGACGGTTGTGATTGAGTGATTATCATTCGATCACACAATTCCTTAGAACACTACGTCTGGGTGGGCGGAAGATTATGAGAGAAACATGCCGTCGTCCCAACGTAGCCGTGGTGGGATGCAGCGTACTTTTCAACTTGGCTGGCTTGATTGCTATTCATCCCAGAGATACCGCCGCTCTCAAAGGCTGCAGCCGGCCCGAAGGCACCTGCGGTGAGGTCTTGCCAAAAACCTTGGCACGACTGATTCCCCTGAATATACATATTGCCGGCTCCCATTGTATATTCCCACGCAACAACATCCTCGTTCCCAGTCTGATTATTTGCAAATACCGGAAAAATGTTCACGATTTCGTGCGCGTAGTCATTTGTTGTGCCCGGATACTGGTCCCCAAGCTCCACAGGGGAGCCGTAGCATGGGGCCCCTAAAATTGGTTGCCGCATCGCGATGCACGAAGAGATCGGCTGACAAGGCGGCCCGACATTGATCGGATCGCCGGGGTTCCCGGGGTTACAGCCGATAACGCAGTTGTTCCACCCCGGCGGCGGGCCCGGGGCTCCGACGGCGCAGCCATCGCCTTGACTCCCGTTTGGACAGGTCTGGCAGGTTCCCGAGGATTGGCAATCTTGGCAGGAAGACATCGTGGTCACGCCCCCTGCGCCCACCGAATTCGGAACATCCTTACACGGGTTCGACATCGGCGCCATCGCTTGCGCTCCGGCGGGCGATAACGTGCCGCTCGCGTGCACCGAGCCTGCTCCGGCGGTGGGGGATGCCACCCGAGGAATACCGCTTATCCCGCCGGCGCATGCGGCGAGGGCAGTGGTAGCGAGCAAGGCCATAAACGTCGCTCGTAATTTTGGAAATTTCACGAATTCTCCCGTTGAAAAAGCGTTGGAATGAAATTGACCGCAGTAACCCGCGGCGTCGGCCTCTTCTCGGGGGGGGGGGGCACCTTTACATTAAGAACATATTTCTCGCGCAGCAGCTTCGCGGCTTGCTACACCACGCAAATGCGGTCGCGCATGAAACACCACAAGCGAATCGCTTCGACCGTGACGCGATGTTCGATCGGGCGCAAGGCGGTTGCGAGTTCGTTCTCGTTCCGCCTCTCGCAGAGAAGCGGGCGACGCACGAGGACCTCTCCGCGGTCGGCTTCGGCACTCACGCGATGAACGCTCGCGCCGATCCACGGGCTTCCGGCAGCGACCGCATCGCGAATCGCGTGCGCTCCGCGAAACGCCGGGATCGTGCTTCCGTCGGGGAGCGTGACGTCATCGGCGTGCGGATCGTGCGGAAGATACGCGGGGTGCAAGTTCAGCAGCTCGGGGAAGCGGCGGATGAAATCCTCGTCGAGCAGATGCATCCACCCCAACAGAAAAACGCCCTCGGGTTCGTAGCGCTCGACGATCTGCCTCAGGCGCACATCGTAGCTCGCTCGCGTTTCCTCGGCGCGATTCCAGAGCACGCGCTCGATATGGCGCACGCCCGCAGAGCTCGCACGCTCGGCGGCGTACGCGCCGTTCCGATTCACCACCACCGCGGCGAGATCGATGGGGAGCTCGCTGCGCGCGATCGCATCGAGCAGCGCCTGCAAATTGCTGCCGTTCCCTGAAGCCATCGCCACCACGCGCGCACGCGGCTCCCACCAGCGCATCGGATCGATGCGCTCCACAACCCGCGCGCCGAGCGCACGTTCGTAAAACCGTTCGAGCTGCACTTCACCGACCGCCGGAATGAACGCCCGTTCGTATCCGAGTTCGCGCAAGCGCAAACACCCCAACAAGGCAAGATCCGATCCAATGCCGCTTCCGCGCGCCTCGGCGCTGACGCCGATCGGCCCGAAGATGCCGGTACCTGGTCGCGACCCTTCGTTTCGTAACCACGCAAAGCGAAGACCCTGCGCGGCAAGCGAGACGAACGCCCGCCGCTGCCCGTCGTGCGATACGACGAGATTCTTGGCACGAAACGCCTCACCGCTCCAGCCGCCGCCGAACGCGATATCGATCCACGCACAGAGCGCATCGTCGCGCTCGCATTCCTCGATGAGAAAACCTCGGGACGCGAGTCTCCCGCGCGCTGCGACTGCGGCCGCTTCATCGAAGGTATCGCTACGAAGATCGACGATAAGGTTGGCGAGTGCCCTCAATCGGTGCTACGCGCCGGATGGATCGTTACCTGAGCTTCCTCTCCCGCGCGCGCCTCGATCCAACCGATCGTTTTTGCGCCGGGCACCGCTGCAACCGCGCGTGCCGCGTCGTCAACCGGCACGACGAGCGTATAGCCGATCCCCATATTGAGCGTACGATAGCGCTCCTCGTGCGTGAGCCCGCCGCGATCGATTAAGACCTGTTGAATGGGGGGAACCTGCCAACGCGATTGTTCGAGAACCGCCTTGACGCCGGGACGCAGCGTGCGTGGAAGGTTTTCAAGCAATCCGCCGCCGGTAATATGCGCCATCACTTTCACCGTCGCGACTTTTTGAATCGCGCGCACCGCATTGAAATACGACGGGTGCTCGGCGAGCAACGCATCGGCATAGGTCGTTGCACCGAACGCTCGCAACCATTCGTTCTGCGGAATGAGCGCGCGGGCGAGAGAATAGCCGTTGGTATGCAGTCCGACTGCGGGGAGCCCGATCACGGCATCTCCCGGCTCGACATCTTGCGGGTTCGGAACCGCAGCACGATCGACGATGCCGACGATCGTTCCCGCGAGATCGAAATGCCCCGGTGCATAGAGCCCCGGCATTTCGGCGGTCTCACCTCCGAGTAACGCACAGCCATGCGCCCGACAGGCATTCGCGCAACCGCTCACCACCGCCGCGGCGATCTCGGGATCGAGTTTTCCGACCGCATAATAATCGAGAAAGAAGAGCGGCGACGCGTTCACGACGAGAATATCGTTGACGCAGTGATTGACGAGATCGCGCCCCACGCCGTCGTAGCGCTGCAACTCCGCGGCGATGAGAATCTTCGTCCCGACGCCGTCGGTCGATGCGACTAACGCACGCGCCGCATCGCCGGGCATCGCGAAGAGCCCGCCGAAACCGCCGATTGCATCGAGCTGATCGGGGTGCTGCCAGCGCCCGAGGACTTCGCGGTACTGCGCGACCGCGGCGTTGCCCGCCGCGATATCGACGCCGGCGAGCGCGTAGGCATCTTTGCCCTCGCTCATCGGCGGAGCCCCGCAAGGGCATCGCAGCCCGGCGACGGAAAGTTGGGTTCAACGGAAGGCGTTTTCACCTCGCCTTCTTCACCCACGGGAAAGGTTGACCATGCACGTTCTTCAATCATCTGATGCTCTCGGTTCGCTGCCATGCGCGATTGCCGTGCCGATTCCCTCGGAGAGCCCGCTCGCCGGCGTCGCGAAAGAGCTCGACGCCCTCCTCGGCGGAGCGATCGCCGAGATTCTCGCCTCCGGCGAGTTTAAAGGGAAGCTTGGCGAGAGCACCCTGCTTCACGCCGCCGGACACCCCTTCAAGCGCGTCTTGCTGGTCGGGCTCGGCGATCCCGCCGCATTTACACCCTCGGTGATGGCAAAGGTCGCAGGCACGGCGGTTCGCGTGCTCGGCAAACGCGGCGCGACGAAACTCGCGTTGGCGTTTCCGCAGCAAGCCTTCGGCGACGAAGAACGCTGCGCGTCCTTTGCCGCCGAAGGCGCAATTGCCGGCAGTTTTGAGACCGGCACCTATCAGAGCGCACCCGAACGCCCGATCGCGGTCGCCGAGCTCCTCTTGCTCGCACAGGGATTCAACGCCGAGGCGATCGGCCGCGGGCTCAAACGCGGCGTCGCGATCGGAGAAGCGGTCAACCTCGCGCGGCGGCTGGCATTGACGCCGGCGAACGATATGACGCCGACGCATCTCGCTGCCGAGGCGACCGCCGTCGCGAAAGCGCACGGTTTGGAGATCGAAGTTCACGACGCAGCTTGGGCGGCCGAGAAAAAGATGGGGTCGTTCCTCTCCGTCGCGCAGGGCAGCGCGCAGCCGCCCGCGTTCATCGTCATGCACTATCGCGGTGCGCCGCAGAGCGACCGACTGCTCGCGCTCGTCGGGAAAGGCATCACCTTCGATACCGGCGGCATCTCGTTGAAGCCGCCGGAGAAAATGGAGGAGATGAAATACGATATGTCCGGCGGCGCCGGTGTGATCGCAGCGATGGGTGCAATCGCCGCGCTTCAACCGAAGATCAACGTGGTCGGGATCGTTCCCGCAACCGAAAATATGCCCGGCGGGAAAGCCACGAAGCCCGGCGATATCGTTCGCGCGAGCAACGGCACTACCATCGAAGTGATCAATACCGACGCCGAAGGTCGGCTCGTTCTTGCCGACGCGCTGGTCTACGCGCGCTCTCTCAACGCAACGCAGATCGTCGACGCCGCAACCCTTACCGGCGCCTGCGTCATCGCGCTCGGCCATGCCGCCAGCGCGGCGGTGAGCAACGACGATGCGTTCGCATCGCTCTTTCTCGATGCGGTGAAAGATTGCGGCGAGCGTTACTGGCGCATGCCGCTCTACGACGACTACAGCAACGCGATGAAGAGCGATATCGCCGATTTGAAGAATACCGGCGGACGCCCGGCCGGCACGCTGACCGCTGCGGCGTTCTTGAAGGCCTTCGTCGATAAAACGCCGTGGGTTCATCTCGACGTCGCCGGCACCGCCTACGTCGACGGCGAAACGGCGTGGTCGGCAAAGGGTCCGACCGGCACGCCCGTGCGTGCATTCGTACATCTCGCCGAGAAGATGGCTGGATAACGTGTCCGCGCATGGTGCGAGCGATCAGGCGCGTCCGTACGAACCGGCGCACGGACGCGCGGTGCGCCGCATCACCGCCGGCGCCGTTCGACGCCGCAAAGGCACGCCGTTCCCGATCGTAACCGCCTACGACGCACCTTTCGCGGGTTTCGCCGAAGCTGCGGGTATCGATATCATCCTCGTCGGCGATAGCCTCGCAAACGTCGTGCTCGGTTACGACGAAACCACGCCGATCACCGTTGAAGTAATGATCCATCACGCACAAGCCGTCGTGCGCGGCACGAGCCGCGCACATATCGTCGTCGATATGCCGTTCGGTTCGTATCACGTCAGCGATGAGGATGCGGTCCGCAACGCCATTCGTTTGGTGAAAGAGGGCGGCGCCTGCAGCGTAAAACTCGAAGGCGGCGGGATGGAAGCCGACCGCATCGCCGCGATCGCGGCGACGGGAATCCCGGTGATGGGGCATATCGGCGTGATGCCGCAGACCGCCGGCCTTGGCCCCGGTTACAAAAAACGGGCGAACCGCGAGCGCCTGCTGGAACAGGCAAAAAAAGTCGAAGCTGCGGGAGCCTATGCGATCGTGCTCGAGGTGGTCGATAGCGAGATCGCCGCGGAAATTACCGCATCGATAGCCATTCCGACGGTCGGCATCGGTGCCGGGCCGCACTGCGATGCGCAGGTGCTCGTGCTGCACGACGCACTGGGAATCTATTCGCAGTCGCCGCCGTTTGCAAAGCGTTTTGCCGAGCTCGGAGCGGCGGCGACCCACGCGCTTGCCGAGTACGCCCGCGAAGTGCGCGAGCACCGCTTTCCGGAGCGCTAAGCGCCGCTCGTCCTACGCGCCGTTATCCGGCGCTATCGCCTTCCATCGGCTCTTTTCGATCGTCTGCACAAAGACGTCGAAGAGCTCCGGGTCGCTGACGCGGCCGCGCTCCTCGGCCATCACCGTCATCGCCGCCTCGTGCGTTAGCGAGGGGCGATACGCGCGCGTCTCGGTGAGAGCGTCGTAGCAATCGGCGATGAGAATGATTCGCGACCAGAGCGGGATCGATTCCCCGGCAAGAGCATCGGGATAGCCGCGCCCGTCGAAACGCTCGTGGTGATGCCGGATCGCCTCGACGATGCCGGTCGATTCACGGAGCTCTCGCCAGTGCGGGGAGGATTGCGCGGCGACGATACGGGCACCGAGGATGCTGTGATTCTTCATGATCTCCCACTCCGAGGCCGTCAACGGCAACGGCTTGAGGAGCACGTGATCGGGAATCCCGATCTTCCCGACATCGTGAATGTGGGCAGCCTCTCGAAGTGCATCGACCTCGCTATCGCTTAAGGAGATCGCCTTCCCTAAAGCTTCGGCGAGGCGGGCCACCTGTAGGCCATGGGCTGCGGTATGCTCGTCGCGCACCTCGACGGCGGTGTGGATCGCTCGGTCGACCTGGGTCACGGGCTTCTCCCTCCTAGGACATCAAAACGGGAGGCACTTCCATATTCCTCCACCCCCGTCGCATGGTGCAACCCGCGGCCGCGCCATACCGTTGCGTTGCCGATGCCCGCTCCGAATACCTCTCCTTCACCGGTTCTTTGCCTCGACTCGGCATCGAGAAAATCGCTGCGAGAAAAAGCGGGCATTGGCAGTGCCCCGTGGAAGCACCGCCTACGGTCACCGCCGGCACCGAAGAGTACATCTTCGGCATCGCGCGGGGGCTCTTTGGCCTCGGGAGCAGCTGCTACTCGCTCTTGCGGATCTACCCACCCCCATGCGAAGCAAACGCGCGTCGCATCCAAGGAGATGTCTCGAATGTACACCGATGAAATGCTCACCTGCGTCGATTGCGGACGCACGTTTACCTTTACCGCAAACGAACAGCAGTTCTACGCGAGCAAGGGCTTCACGAATAAGCCGAGTCGTTGCGCCGATTGTCGCGCCGCCCGTAAGGCGAGCGGCGGCCGTGGCGGAAACGGCGGCGGCGGCGGCGGTGCCCGCCGTGAAATGTTCAAAGCGACCTGCAGCCAGTGCGGCGGCGTCGCCGAAGTCCCGTTCCAACCACGTGGCGATAAACCGGTCTACTGCCGCGACTGCTTCGCGTCGCGCCCTAGCTACCGCTAGGACAATGTGACCGACCTCGTTCGGCGCCGTATGAATCGCTTCGGACTCGCAGCGATTCATATCGGCGCGCTCGCGGTTTTCATCCCCGGCGCGTTCCAATGGAGCGCCCTTGTGGTGGCCGCGATTATCGCTTACCTCACCGGTGCACTCGGTGTTACCCTCTTCTACCACCGAACGCTCACCCACCGCGGCTTGCGCTTGCGCAAACCGCTGGAATACGTGCTCGCAATCTTCGGCGCCCTCGCTCTGCAGGGCGACCCGATCCGTTGGGTCGCGACGCACCGCAAACATCATGCCAACGCCGACACCGCGAACGATCCGCACGGAATGGATCGCGGTTTTCGCTGGGCGCATATTCGCTGGATATACAAGCACAACGATGCGATCCCGACCGAAGCAGAGATCGCGCGCTTTGCACCCGATCTCTGCGGGAGCCGCTTCTACCGCTTCCTCGAACGCACGCACGTCTACATGCAGTTAGCGCTCGCGCTCGTGCTGTTGGCGCTCGGTGGTTGGACCTGGGTCGTCTGGGGAATCTTCGTTCGGCTCGTACTCGGCTATCACACGACCTGGTTGGTCAATAGCGCGGCGCACTCGTTAGGCTATCGCACGTACCGCACGAAAGATCTTTCCACCAACTGTTGGTGGGTCGCCCTGCTCTCATGGGGCGAGGGATGGCACAACAACCACCACGCGTTCCCGTTCTCGGCACGACACGGGCTTCGTTGGTTTGAATTCGACCCAACCTGGCTTAACGTGCGGTTTCTCGCCTTTTTACGGCTCGCCGACCGCATCAAGATCCCGGCACCGAGTTCGCTCGCCCGGAACCTCCAGCCGGAACCCTAGGAGCGCGTCAGCGCATGCGGAGCACGCTCGTGCTCCGCGGGCTCGGTCGGATAGACGCCGGTCAGGCAGCCCAGACACATCTCTTCTCGTTTGCGCCCGGTCGATTCGATCAGCCCGTCGAGCGAGAGATAACCAAGCGAATCCGCACCGGTCTTCGCGCGAATCTCCTCGACGCTGTAGTTTGCGGCGATCAGTTCGTCGTAGCTCGCCATATCGACGCCGAGATAGCACGGGTGGAGTATTGGGGGCGAAGTGATACGCAGGTGAACCTCGCGCGCACCCGCTTCCCGCAACAGCGCGACGATGCGCGGCGTCGTCGTCCCGCGCACGATGGAATCGTCAACGACGACGACGCGCTGCCCGCGCAGATTTTCGACGACCGGGTTAAATTTTAAGTGTACGCCGCGCGAGCGCATCGATTGATCGGGGCTGATGAAGGTCCGTCCGATATAACGATTCTTTATGAGCCCCTCAACGTAGGGCAGCCCGCTCTCGGTGGCATAGCCGATGCCGCCCGGCACCGCGGAATCGGGAACGGCCATGACGCAGTCGGCTTCGACGGGATGCTCGCGCGCGAGCCGTTTTCCCATTTCGTGTCGCGCCATATAAATCGAGCGATTGTCGAGCTTCGAATCCGGTCGCGCGAAATAAATATATTCAAACATGCACAGCGCGGGGAACTCATCGCGCACGTGAACGTGGTGTGAGGTAATACCTTCGCGGGTAACGTGTACGATCTCTCCCGCCTCTACTTCGCGCAGATAACGGGCTCCGACCGTCGCCAGCGCACAGGATTCGCTGGCGACGACGTAGCCGCCGTCGTCGAAGGTCCCCAGACAGAGCGGTCGTACGCCCCACGGGTCGCGAAAGGCAAAGAGCTCGCTCTCCGAGCAAAGCGCGATCGAATAGGCGCCGCGCGCCTTCTGCATCGCCGCCTCGATCCGTTCGATCATCGTTCCGGAGCTCTCGACGATAAGCTTCGCGAGGACCTCGGTATCCGAGGATGCCTGCATCACCGTTCCGGCCGGCAGTTCCGCGCGCAATTCGTCGGTATTGGTGAGATTGCCGTTATGCGCTAATGCGAATTCGCCGATATCGGTGCGTTCGAGCAGGGGTTGTGCGTTGACGACCACCGAGGAGCCGGTCGTGGAGTAGCGCGTGTGACCGACTGCGAGGTGGCCACTGAGCTGGGCGAGGATCTCTTCGTCGAAGATCGCCCCGAGCAGCCCCATCTCCTTATGCGATCGGAGCGTGCCGCCATCCCCGGCGGCGATGCCGGCCGATTCTTGGCCGCGATGCTGAAGCGCGTAGAGGCCGAAATAGGCGAGCCGCGCCGCATCACGACCTGGGGCGAAGAGACCGACGATCCCGCACACGTTTGGTCGCTAATCGTTTGAGCGGCGGCCGCCGAAGATTTGCAACAACGCAAGAAAGATGTTGATCGCGTCGAGATAGATGCTAATTGCGAGCATCACCGCACTCGATCCGCTCCCACCGGCGCGAATACGCGCGAAATCGGCGAGCGTTAGCCCTGCAAAGATAACGAGAACCACCCACGATATCGCGGTCGGCGAGACGAAATGGATGAAGATCGAAACGATTCCGATCAGGATAATCGCAATGAGCGCCATCATCAGCACGCCGTAGAGTCGCCGAAAATCGAAGGTCGTCGCATAGACGATCGCGCCGAGCCCGAGCATCCCAAGCCCGGTGGTGAGCGCCGCGTTCATCACGACGCTCGGCCCGTCGATGTGCGCGTAGTACGCGATCGTCGGCGCTATGCCGATACCTTCGAGAAACGTAAACACGTAGAACAACATGAGCGCGACGGGCTCGTTCGCGCTCATTCGCCCGATGGCGAAGAGCAGCACGAAGCCGGCGATCAACGCTCCGAAAGAGAGAAAGCTCGGCGCCATGTCGCGGAAGAGATACGTTGCAAGCGCCGTGATACAGAGCCCGAGCCCCGTGATCCCGAGTACTTGGCTCAGGAGCGCCGGCGTCGACGTCGTTGCCCCGTATGGGGCGGTCGGTTGTAAGCGGTAGTTCATCGCTCTCTATAATCGCTCATGGGTGCGTTAAGGTTCCCTTCACCTTGCAGCCCCCCTGCCGATTGCAAGTATCGGCGACGTCGCAGTAACTGCGGCGGCGGCGAGCGAACGAATACTCGTGCGATTTGCGTTCGAACCGAAAGGGACCGCCTACGTCTTACGGGTCGGGCGCTTTTCGGTTTCTCAGAGCGCCTTTATGATCGCCGCGGCGGTTCTGGTCGGGGTCGGCGGGGGTCTCGGTGCCGTTCTCTTCCGTGAGATGATCGCCGGCGCGGGCTGGCTGGCGTTCGGTCGGCTGCTGCCATTTTTCGAAGCGCATCTCGGCCCGATCGGCCTCGTTCTTCTTTTGGCGATCGGCGGCAGCATCGCCGCATACATCACCGTGCGCTTTGCGCCCGAAGCGAAAGGGCACGGCGTGCCCGAGGTCATGGAAGCGGTCGCGCTTCGGGGCGGCGTTATGCGTCCGAGAATCATCGCGATAAAATCGATCGTCTCGGCAACATCGATCGGCTTTGGCGGTAGTTGCGGACGCGAGGGACCGATCGTGCAGATCGGTTCGACGATCGGCTCGGTGCTCGGCCAGGTCACGAAGGCCCCTGCCTCGGTCGTCCGGACGCTCGTCGCCTGCGGCGCGGCTGCGGGTATCTCGGCGACCTTTAATGCGCCGATCGGCGGGGTGTTCTTCGCTGCCGAAGTGATCCTCGGCGAATTCGCCCCGCGTTCGTTCGCGGCGATCGTCGTTGCCTCGGTGATCTCGGCGGTGATCGGGCGCGCGTTCTTGGGCAATCATCCGTCGTTTAATGCCGCCGGCTTCCAACTCGTCTCACCGTGGGAATTGCTGCTCTACGGCGTGCTCGGCGTTCTAGCGGCAGTGTGGGCGACCGGATTTGTTAAGTTACTGTACGCCGTCGAGGATCGCTTCGAGGCTGTGGGGCTCCCCGCTTGGGCGAAGGGGGCGCTCGGTTTCGCGTGTGTCGGGGCGATCGGCATCTGGTTCCCACAGGTCTTCGGCGTCGGCTACGATTCGATTCAACAAGTTCTCTACGAACATGTCGCCGCACCGCACGCGTTTCTTCTCGCAGCACTCAAACCGCTGGCGACTTCGTTGACGCTCGGAAGTGGCGGCTCCGGCGGCGTCTTTGCCCCATCGCTCTTTATCGGCGCCTTTCTCGGCGATGGATACGGACGTATCGTTCACGCGCTCTTCCCGCTCTGGACCGGGCCGGCGGCGGCCTACGGCCTCGTCGCGATGGCCGCGCTCTTCGCCGCAGCGGCGGAGGCGCCGATCACCGCGATCATGATCGTGTTCGAGATGTCGAGCGACTACACGATCATCCTCCCGTTGATGGTTACCGTCGTCATCGCATCGCTTCTCGGTCGCCGCTTACTCGGGGCGACCGTCTACGAACAGAAACTTCTCCGCCGCGGCATCGATTGGAAGAAGGCTCGCCATCCCGGCTTCTTTTCTCGCCTTACCGTCGCCGCATACACGCGCAGGGCGCCGGTTATCGCGCAGGCCGACGGGACGATCGCCGATGCGATCGATGAGGATCGCAACGAGAACGAACTCGCGATCCCCGTTTGCGATGGAGAGCAGTTCGTGGGGGTCGTGACTGCGCTCGATCTCGCACGCGCGGCGGCCGAACGGCGAGGAGCCGAGCCGCTGCGTTCGATCCTCCATCTACACCCCGGTGCGCTCGCACCAACCGACACGCTCGACCGCGCGGCCGAACTGATGGCCGAGAACGACACGCCGTTGCTTCCCGTGCTCGGCGAAAACGGGATACTCGTCGGAATCCTCACGCGGCGCGATCTGCTGCTTGCCTATCGCAGTGCCGGAAACGGTTAAAACTGCGCGATATCGGTGCGGAACGTGAGGTTCGCGTCGCCGAAGCGTTCGCGGAGGGTGCGCACGCCCTCGTAAGCACGCCCGCGCGCTTCTTCGAGCGTCGCGCCGACGGCGCTCACCGTGAGAACGCGTCCACCCGAACTGCTGACCGCGCCGTCGATGAGTTGCGACGCGCCCCAAAAGAGCTGCACTCCGTCGGGTAGCGGTACCTGCGCGGGCAGGTCGGCGACCGGCGTGCTCTCGATCGGATAGCGCGAGCTCGCCAGCACGACCCCGACGCACGCTTCGGGATTGACGCGAGCGACGGAGAGATCGAGCGCCCCGTCGGCACAGGATTTCAGCAATGCTGCAAAATCACCGCCGATGCGCGGGAGAATCGCCTGCGTCTCGGGATCGCCGAAACGCACGTTGAATTCGATGACCTTCGGCCCGTCCGCACACCACATCAGACCCGCATAGAGAACGCCGACGTAGCGTTCGTTTTCGGCGGCCAATCCGCGTAGCATCGGTGCAAAGATCTGCTCGCGTACGGTATCCATGTACCCGTCGGGGAAACCGTGCGGCGGAGAATACGCGCCCATCCCGCCGGTATTCGGCCCGGTGTCGCCATCGCCGGCGCGTTTATAATCGCACGCGGCGATAAACGGCATCATCGCGCGCCCGTCGCAGAGGGCGAAGACCGAGAGTTCACGCCCCACCAGTCGCTCTTCGAGAACGATGTCGGATCCGCCGCCGGGAATCGCTCGTTCGCCGTACCAGCGCGCCAGCAATGCTTCCGCTTCCGAGGGCCCCGAGGTAACGACAACCCCTTTGCCGGCGGCCAACCCATCGGCTTTGACGACGACGCCGCGTTCGCCCCACGATGCGAGCACTTTGCGCGCCGTGTCGAGGGTATGCACGACTGCGTACCGTGCGGTCGGGACACCGTTGCGCTCCATGAAACGCTTTGCGAAACTCTTCGAGCTCTCGAGTCGCCCGATCGAACGATTCGGTCCGAAGACGGAGAGGCCGACTTCGCGCGCTCGATCGGCGACTCCGGCGGCGATCGCCGTCTCGGGCCCGATAACGACGAGATCGATACGCTCTTCAAGTGCGCGTTGCGCGATCGCTTTTGCATCGGTGACCGCGATATTCCAATTCGTCCCGTAGAGCGAGGTCCCGGCATTTCCCGGCGCGGTGAAAAGCGCCTCGCAGGAGGGCGATTCCGCGATGCGCCGTCCGAGCGCATCTTCACGAGCTCCGTTGCCGATGACGAGTATCCGCATCATTCCCACTCCACGGTTGCCGGCGGCTTCGAGGTGATATCGTAGGCGATGCGATTGACGCCGGAAACCTCGTTGACGATCCGCGTCGAGATCCGAGCGAGCAGATCGTGCGGAAGGCGTGCCCAGTCGGCAGTCATGCCGTCTTCGCTGACGATCGCCCGCACCGCGACGAGATTGGCGTAGGTGCGCCCGTCGCCCATGACGCCGACCGACTTCACCGGCGTCAGCACGGCGAAGTACTGCCAGGGGTGCGGATCGAGCGCCGTGCGGTCGATCTCCTCGCGCACGATCGCATCGGCCTCGCGAACGATCTTCAAGCGCTCCTCGTCGACCGCTCCGATAATGCGAACCGCGAGGCCCGGGCCCGGAAAGGGCTGGCGTGCAACGATATGCTCGGGCAGGCCGAGCACGCGTCCGAGCGCGCGCACCTCGTCCTTGAAAAGCGAGCGCAGGGGCTCGACGAGAGCGAAATTCATATGTTCGGGGAGGCCGCCGACGTTATGGTGCGATTTAATTTTATGGCCGGCTTTGCTCTGCGGCGTCTTCGATTCGATGACGTCGGGATAGAGCGTTCCCTGAACGAGAAACCCGACATCGGAGAGTTTCGCCGCTTCTTCTTCGAATATCGCGATAAATTCGTGACCGATCAGAATCCGCTTGCGCTCGGGGTCCTCGACATCGGCGAGCTTCGAGAGAAAGCGTTCGGCGGCATCGACGTGGATGACGTTGAGGTGGAGAACGTCGCGAAATGCCGCCAACACCTCATGCGCTTCATTTTTCCGTAAGAGGCCGTGGTCGACGAAAATACAGGTGAGCTGTTCGCCGATCGCGCGAGCCACCAACGTCGCTGCAACGGCCGAATCGACACCGCCCGAGAGCGCACAGATGACGCGACGTCCTCCGACGCGTTCGCGGATCGCAGCGATGCTACTTTCCAGGAACGAATCCATCGCCCAATTCGGAGCGAGCCCCGCGATCTCGCGGAGAAAATTCTCGATCAGTTTCTTTCCGTACTCGGTGTGGACGACCTCGGGATGGAACTGCACGCCGACCATACGCCGCTTCTTACTGCCGATTGCGGCGATCGCGCATCGCGGAGTCGCCGCCAACGCCGTAAAGTCACCCGGTAACCGTTGCACCGAATCTCCGTGCGACATCCACACGCGCGATTGTTCCGGAAGCCCCGCGAGCAGCGGGTGCGTCGGATCGAGCACGCGCAAGGTCGCCGGCCCATATTCGGGGGCGCCGCCCGAGACCAACTCCGCGCCGACTTCACGCGCGATTAACTGCATGCCGTAACAGATCCCGAAAATCGGCAACCCGGCGGAAAATACTGCAGGATCGCAGGTCGGTGCGCCCGCCGCAAGCGTACTCTCCGGGCCGCCGGAGAGTATGAGTGCCGAGGGGTCGAGCGCCAGGATATCCTTCCACGGCCTATCGTACGGAATGATTTCGCAATAATAGCCGGCCTCGCGCACGCGCCGCGCGATCAATTGGCTGTACTGCGCTCCAAAATCGAGAATTACGACGGTCTTCATACGGTTATGTTAACACCTCCGCCAAACGTCCGGCGCTGCGAGCGAACTCCAACTCCATCGCAATGCGCTCGCCGACCGAGATATCGCGTCCCCACCGGTACGATGAATAGGGGGTAAAGCGCGTTCCCGGAGAGCCCGGTATTCGTAGCGACACGTCGTAACAAACGAATTCCTTCGGCGGGCCGGCGACGATCGCGCACTGCAGCGCAAACGGTCCGATCGTTCCCGGCGGTAAAGCTTCACGCGCGGCGGCGACAAAACGCTCGCCCATAGCGAAAGCCGATTCCAAGGTCGACTCCGTTAGCGTCGCGGCGATGTGCCCCGCTTCTTCTAATCGCATGGGGACGTCGCGCAGTTGTTCGTACACCGATGGCGGCACGTTGCGGAACCCTTCGAGATTGGTCTGACGGCGGGTATCGGTCCCCATCAGCTCGAGTTCGCCGAGCAGAGGCGAATAGAAGAAATTTAAATTAATCGACGGCCCGAGCGCGAATTCTTCGATGACCGCTCCGGCAAGCCCGGCCTCGTCGAGGATGCCGTCGGCGATCAATCGCGCGCTTACTTCTCGGTACTGCCGTGGGTTCGCGCAGAGAAAGAAGGCGCGTTCGAAACGGACGCGAGCGTGCGGAGCCTTTACCATAACCAGCCGGTCGATCTCATCGGGCGATGCAAATTGCTGCGGATGGCGTATACCGGCCTTCGCTAGTAGTTCGTACTGGTTTCCCGCCTCATCGCGTTCCTCGGCACGGAGGAGAAAACGGTTCCCGAAGAACGGAACGAGCATACGCCGCTCGATCTCGTCGTAGCTAAAGTGTTGGTGCAAGTACACTTCGAACGATCGATTCGCGCAAAAAATGACGTTGCGCGCGAGCAACTCGCGCTGCACCCGTTCGTCGAGCAAGTCGGCAAACCGCTCGAGTTCGATGACGTCGTCAACGCAACCGCGGGGAATCGCGCCTTCACGGCGGCGGAAATGCTCGGTATAGGTACGCTCGCGTCCACGCGCCGTCACTACCAAATTACGCAAGCCGCGCAACCGCGCCCCGGCGGCGACTTCGAGTGCCGAGTGGCTTCCGATCGAGCAGAGCGTCAACGCATCGAGGTCGTACCCTCGCAGCGTCTCTTCGACCGACGTAAAATGGGTCATCGGTTAAAGAACGCTCGAATCGTCGAGAACGGCCTGTAAGTTCGATGCGAGAAGTGCGTTTTTTATCTCGCGCGCGATACGGCGCCCGGTCGACATCGGCTCGGAGTAATTGAGATACGAATACGGCGATCCGTCGATGAACAGGTTGCTTCCGGCGACGATGCGCGCCGAAATCTCCATGATATAGAAATGCATATCCGGCGTGATAATCGTCTCGATGCAAAAAGCGCCGAAGAGTCCTTTGGGACCGCAAATTTCTTTGCTGACGCGGATAACGTTGTCTCCCATCTCCAACGCCTCGGCGAGCATCGACTCGCGCAGGCTCACCGGTGAATTGCCGACCACGACGTAAGATGGGTCGACGTCCATCCCCTCTTGCGCCGCCGCCGGAATACGGCCGAGCGAATCGACGTTGGTCTCGTAACGACGATCCATCGACATAATCTCGAGTTCTCCCGAAAGCGGAGAATAGAAATAGTGTATGTAGAGCGGAACGCCGATGATGTATTCCTGGATCGTGTATTGGGCCTTGAGGGAGCCGGCACGCTCTTCGAAGTCGGCGGCGTCGCGGATAAACATATAGCCCTTACCGCCTGCGGCACCGTAGAGTTTGACGATGACAGGGCGATCGATCTCAGCGCCGCTCTTGAATTGCCGGGGTAAGCGAAGGCCGGCACGCGTCAGCCAATCGCGTTGCAGTTCGCGGCTCGCTTCCCAATCCAGAACGGCCTTGTTCCCAAAATACGGGATCGTCATTTTCTTATGCTCTTCGGGCGAGAGATACGCGACGAACGATCCATGCGGGACGACGATCGCTTTGCGCGCTCGAAGCTCTTCAAAGAGCGTCGGAAACGCCGAATACGAAGGTAGGACCATGACTTCGTCGACAAAACGAAAGGACCGATAGAGTCGTTCGGTCTGCGGATTGGTGATCGCCAACGTGCGGAAACCCTCGTCGCGCGCCCCTTTGAGAATCTGAAGCGCGGAATGCGAGCCCAACGTCGCGATGGTATAGTGCCGGTTCATCGGATCGCCCTTTCGATGGCAGGGTTACAAAGCAGTCGAGCGCACGCGGCGTCGAGATCGTCGTCGCCGAGCGGCTTTCCGGCGTGATCGAAGAGACGCCAGCCGACCAAGCGACGCATCGACGCGGAACGTGGCGCGTCGAGCATCTCGATCCACACCTCCCCTTCGCGTGGGTGCATGCCGGGCAAACGCTCGAGCCGGTGTTTATTCGGGTTGAAAAGCCGCTCGTCGCGCTCGATCGACTCGCCGAGACGTTCGTCGCTCGCATCGCGATCGAAGATGAGAATATCGGCGCGCTGCACGCGCGCGACCGCGACTCCCAATCGCTGCAGCGCCCGCATCGCGGTGTAAGCCTCGTTATCGGGGATCTTCAGCTCGACGGCGTACGCGCGTTCCATCGTTACAGGCGCTCCAAAGCGGTTACAAAACTCTTGAAAAGCACGCTGCCGCCCGACGGCGCCAGCGGATCGGCGCCTTCGCTACGATCGAGATGGTTGAAGTTCCACGCATCGCGTTCGGGGTGCGGCATGATCGCCAGGACGTTGCCTTCGCGATTGGTTATCGCCGCCGCGCCGAGCGCCGAGCCTTGCGGGGCGAGATGCGCGTCGGTCTTACCGTCGGCATCGGCGTAGCGAAAGACGATGAAGTCCCCCTTCTCAAGTTCTTCGATATGCGAGGGAGCCGCAGCGAGTCGACCTTCGCCGTGCGCCGCCCAGGCCGGAATCAGCAGGTCATCCGGTAGTGCCGCTACAATCGCGCAACGCGTCGCAGCGACGGTACGGCGCAGCAGGACGCGCTCGCAGATAAAGTGACCTTGCGCGTTGCGCGTGAACGCCGCCGTCGGTCGACGAATCTCCCCCGTACCCGGCGCGAGCCCGGCTTCCAATAAAATTTGCGCGCCGTTACAGATGCCCATGACGTATTTCCCGGCCTGCGCGCCCTCGATCACCGCGTCGAGCATCGCATCGTGCGCGGCGATCGCCCCCGCGCGGATGCGATCTTCGTAAGCAAAGCCTCCGGGCAACACAAATGCGTCGTAGTAGACCAGGCTTGCCGCCTCGCTCCAATGCACGATCCGCGCATCGGCTCCGCAATCGACGAGCAGATCGCGCGTCTCTTCTTCGGAGTTCGTTCCCGGAAAGACGAGAACGGCGACCCGCGCCTTCATGGAAAGAGCTCCTCGAGCGGTCGCGCCCAACTGCGGTGCAGATCGGCGATCTCCCAGGCCGAATCATCGAACGCCAGCAGCGGTTGCGCAATGGTCGACCCGAGCTCGCGCACGCTCTCGAGCGACCCCGCGAGTTCCTCGAAGCGCTCGACATCGCGTTGCGCGACTTCGACGACGATGCCGCCCCACTCGCCGAAGACCGATTCGTAGAGGCCGACGCCCGACCATCCGGCGACGCCGTCCAGTTCCACGCCGATCGGCGCGCGGCGCGCCGCCAAACAGCCGAAACTCATCTCGGCGAGCGTCACGAAGAGTCCGCCATCGGAGATGTCGTGCGCGCTTCGCAGCAAACCTTCGCTTGCAGCAGCGAGGAGGAAGCGGTGCTCGGCGACGATTCGCTCGATATCGATCTCCGGAACCGCCTCGTCCTCAAGCGCGAGGATCGAAGCGATCACGCTTCCGCCGAGCGCGCGCTGCGTCTCGCCGACCAGATAGAGATGCGAACCGACTTCTTTCAACGGCAAAGTGACGCATTGCGAAACATCGGCGAGTCGTCCGAGGCAAGCAACGATCGGCGATGCCGGAATCGCATGTCCGCTCGGGGCTGCGTTATACAGGCTCACGTTGCCCGATACAAAGGCGAGCCCGAAACCGCGCGCCGCACGCGCGAGGCCGTCGACTCCGGCGACGAGCTCGCCGTACTGCCGTGCGTCGCGCGGACTCCCATAATTCAAACAATCGGTTAAGCCGATCGGTTCGGCGCCGACGGTAACGACGTTCCGCACCGATTCATAGACGGCGTGCTCGGCCGCTCGTTGCGGGTCGAGACGGCCGATGCGTGGATTTCCGTCGACGCTGAGCGCAAACGCGAGGCGCGAGCCGCGAATCGGCGCTAGTACGCCGGCGTCGGCCTCGCCGCGCGGAATAACCGTGCGTCCGCGTACGACGGCGTCATAATGGCGATAGAGCGGCGCACGCGAGCAGACATCGCGATGGGCGAGAATCTCATGAAAGAGATCGTCGAGCGAGCGTTCGCAGAGAAGGTCGTGCTTTCGATGCATCGTCGGCGGCATCGGGGCCTCGACGGGCAATGTATCGCGCACCGATCCGGTAAGAAAATCGATCGGTACGTCCATGACGAGCTCTCCGCGGTGGCGGAGCTGGTAGCGTTGTGCCGCGGTAGCGCGGCCGATCCGCACCGCACGTGCATTTTGGGCGACCTGCGGCAGCGAGAATTCCTCGTTATAGATACGCTCGACCTCGTCGACGATTTCCTCGGGTAGCGCCCAGAGCAATCGCTCTTGCGTCTCACCGACGGCGATGACCTCGGGAAGCAAATGATCGACCGCCACGTTGACGGTGTCGAGATCGACTTCGGCGCCGAAACCGCCGGCGCTGCAGAGCTCCGCCGAGCAGCCCATGATTCCGCCGGCGCCGAGATCTTTAAAGCCGACTTCGATGCCGCGTTCGCGGAGGAACGAAAACACGCGATAGCTCGCCCGCATAATGACGTTTTTGAGAAAGGGATCGGGAACCTGAACGGCTCCTTTGTTGCTCTGCGATTCCTTCGCATCCAGCGCAACCGACGAAAACGAGGCGCCGCCGAATCCACTGGCGTCGGTCGCCTTCCCAACGAGCAGGAGTACGAAATTCTCGCCGTTGCGAGGAACGCGCGAGTGAATGATCTCCGATTCTTTGACTAAGCCGAGAGCGACGACATTCACGAGAACGTTGTCGTCGAATTCGCCGTCGAAGTAGCAGTCGCCGGCGAGATTCGGCACGCCGATTGCATTTCCGTACGCCGCGACGCCGTCAACGACTCCGCGCGCTACCGCGCGTTGGTGCGCGTTCGCGGCGTCGACGCTACCGAAACGGAGCGGGTCGGCGACCGCGACCACCTCGGCACCCATGCAGAGCACGTCGCGCACGATTCCACCGATCCCGGTCGCGGCGCCTTCGAACGGAACGACCTGCGAGGGGTGGTTATGCGATTCGTGCGCGATGACGATGCCGTAGCGTTCCCCCTCGTGCTCGCCGAGATGGAGAATACCGGCGTCCTCGGCAGGGCCCAAAACGACGTCGCGACCCTCGGTAGGAAGGCGTCCCAGGAGCGCTCGGCTCGATTTATACGAGCAATGCTCGCTCCATTGCGCATCGAAGGCATAGAGTTCGACGAGGCTCGGCGCGCGTCCGAGCCGCTGCGCGATACTCCGCAATTCGTCGACGCGTAACGCTAAACCCAAGGCGTCGGCGCGAGCGCGCAACGCTTCGTCGTCGAGCTCGGCGACGGCTAGATCACGCAATGACGGCCCCCGGCGGAAGTTGCTGCTGGAGCAACGCGTCGACACGCAGCATCTCGGAGCGCGCATTCGATTGCGCGAGCATCACCCGCCCGAACATCGCCGAATCGTCGATCGCCAGTAATTTCGCGCACGCTAACGCGATGCGGTGCGGCTCGTCGTTTCCGTCGATGACCGGCGAGCTGGCACTGCCGTCGAGCGTCGCTCGCAGGGTGCGGTCGCCGATTGCCACGAAAATCGGCCGCGCGAAACTCGCCTCGATCTGCGCGACGATCTGCAACACGTAGCCGGGTGTGACGGTGACGCTTGCGAGATGGCGCGCCGTCGGAATGCCGAACCCGTGCAGCGCCGCCGCGACTTCGTTCGCTCGTTCGACGATCGCTTCTTCATCGACGAAGATCGCCGCAACCCCCGGCCGCATCGCCGGAAAGCTGCCGACGAATTCCGCGACCTGTTCGTAGGCCGCCTTTACACGGGCGAGGCCCGCTTCATCGACCGGGTCGAGATTTCGGTAGATCTGCTTGTCGAGCATTTGGTCTTCGTGTCCGTGCCGCCAAATGCGCCACGAATCGTTATCGATCACATCGGCGATAACCAGTTGCCCCTGATTCTCTCCTCCGATCAAGCGACCGAATTCGATCTTGAGATCGACGAGGAGGACGTCGCGATGTCGCCATGCATGGGCGAGAATTTCGAACGTAAGCCGAGCGATCTCGCTCATCGCGCCGATCTCGTTCGGCGAAGCGATACCACGGGCAGCGATCTCTTCCGGAGCGATCAGCGGATCGTGGTTTGCATCGTCCTTAAAAAAGAACTCGGTAACCCGCGGCACCAAGACCGATCCGCGTTGGAGACCCGTATGCCGACGCGCGAACGAACCCGCGGCAACCCCGCGAACGACGACTTCGAGCGGAATCATCGAGCAACGCCGTACCAACATCTCGTTGTCGTCGTCATCCTCGCCGCCGTTGAGAAAATGCGTCGGAAGACCGCAGAGATTGAGTAACCTGAAAACACGCGATGTCGTCTGAGCGGCGAGGCGCCCTTTCCCGGGAATCTCATCGCGTCGCGCGCCGTCTCCGGCGGTGATCGCATCGCCCTGCGCGACGACCAGTTGATCGGGAGAGCTTGGAACTTCGTAGAGAATTTTCGTCTTACCGCGAGCGATCTCGATGCCTTTATCCACGTTCTTCCTCCGACGGATTATGGGCGACGATGCGTTGTTGCGGGAACACCGGTAGGGCCTCGATCTGCTCGGCGACCATGCGCGCGCGACGAGCCGCCAGGCCGACGTGCCCCGTCGGATCGAGCGAGCGGCGAATCTCCGCCGGGTCGATCAACTCCGTGAGCGATCGGTCGCCCGCAAGCAGCGTCGCGAGCGGATTATCTTCTCCTCGCGCGAGCGCATCCCACGCCTCCATCGCTCGCCCGCGCAACGTCTCGTGCAACTCCTGGCGGTCGCCGCCGGCGCGCGCCGCTTCCATCATCACTCGTTCGGTGCCGGCGAACGGCCCGTAGGTGCGCACGTTCTGCGCGATACGCCGCTCGTCGATGCGTAAGCCGCGCACGACGCGTAATGCTAACGATAAAATCTCGTCGACGCAGAGCAACGCTTCGGGAATCGTCGTGCGCCGGTTCGCGCTGTCGTCGAGCGTGCGTTCCAGGTAATTGGTTGCCGCATTTTGCCAGGCGACATCGGCATACGCAGGCAGAAGGCGCGCCAGCGAATCGATGCGTTCGCAGAGAATCGGATTGCGCTTGAAGGGCATCGCACTACTGCCGACTTGGGCGCTTCCGAAGGGTTCGGCGAGTTCGCCGAAGGGCGGGGCACTGAGGATGCGGATATCGGCTGCGAACTTCGAGAGCGAGGTGCCGATGCCGGCGAGCGCGCTCAGTAACAGATAGTCGAGCTTTCGCGTGTAGGTCTGCGTGCTCGCAGCGCGTGCCTCGAGGCCGAAGTGCTCGAGCACTTCGCGCTCGAGATCGATCGACGCGCCCGCTCCGCCGAGCAACTGCTCGTAGGAAGCCGAGGTGCCGACCGCACCGCGCAGCCCTTTGGTCGTCATCTGCGCAAAGACATGGCGCAGGTTCGCATCGTCGATGAGGAGATCTTGAGCGTAGATCGCAAAGCGATAGCCTAAGGTCGTCGGCTCCGCCGGTTGCAGATGCGTGAACGCCATGCAGAGACGATCCGCCTGCGACGTAATGCGCTCGGCGAAGGCGGCAAGTACTTCGCGAAGGCGTTCGCCGATCGTCGAGAGCGCGCGCCGGATACGATAGGTCTCGACGGTATCTTCTATATCCATCGAGGTCGCACCGAGGTGCAGTTTCCCGCCGCCGATCCGCGCCTGCGAGGCATAGACGCGAATCTCGGCCATCAGGTCGTGGTGAATCGAGCGCTCGATCTCCAGCGCCGCCTCGATATCGATCTCGTCGGCGTGCGCGCGCAAATCGGCGAGTTCGGCCTCATTGACGAGGCCGTGCTTGGCTTCGGCCTGCGCTAAGGCGATCCAAACCTCGCGCCAGAGCCGCCGCCGCGTCCGCTCCGAGAAGAGCGAGCGCACGTCCTTGCGACCGTACCTCCAAGAGAACGGCGAAGCATAACTGGAGTGATCCATGGGTGCTCGCCGCTGTTCGCTCCGCGCGTTGCCGCGGCCTCGTTCGCGGGGGGAGTTTTCAGGGCTCGCGCCGCCCCTCAACGCAGGGCGAGTTCGAGGCTGGTCCGCTCGACGAGGAGGCGGAGATCCTCCGGGTCGCCACCGGCACGCCCGGTCACGATGCTTTCGATCCCGCGCAGGGCCCGCTCGTAGCCGGCTCGCGCCCGACCCTCGCCGAGCCGCCGAGCGATCGGCCGGAGCGCCCGCTCGCGCCAAGCCATCCGACCGGGCAACGAGCCGCCTGGGCGGGCCATCTCCCAGAGCATCGCATATTCGTTCGCGAGCGCCGAGAGCAGCGGCATCGCCGCGTTGCGCGGGTCGCGTTCGAAGCAATCGCCGAGGATCGAGAAGGCTTCGGCGACTCTTCCTTCGACCAGCGCTCCGGCGAAACGATAGGGCTTCGGGTCGTCGACGGCGAGGCTCTCCTGCTCGAGATCGTCGAGCGCGATCTTTCGCCCCAGGAGCGAGAGCTTCGAAAGGTCGTTGCGAATGCTCGCGAGATCGCTCTCCGAACGCGAGAGATGCGCGAGCACCTGCCGGTCGGCCTCCGCCCCGGCGGCGGCGAGCTCGTCGGCGACGAATCGCGCGCGAATCTCCTCGTTGACCGTGCAATCGATCCGCGATGCACTGCGGCCCAACTGCGAGCCGATCGATGCCGGGCGCACCGAGCGCGGCGACAACAGGTCGCATATCACGAGCAGGTTCTCGCCCTCGGCGCAGCGCTGCGCGAGTTCGACCAACGCGCGCCGCGGTGCGGCTTTTGCGGCCTGCACCTCGTTGACGATAACGATGCGCCGTAGAGCCAGAAACGGCATCGCCGAGATCGCTTCTTCGATCTGCGCGCAATCGTCGACGCTTTCGAGCGTGACGCTGCTACAGTTGAGCGCACGAACGTCCTCGGCGAGCTCCCGCCCGAGCAAGGCGTCGCGCACTCGCTCGGCGAGAAGGCGATCGGTTCCTTCGATGACGACGATCGCTCCGAGTTTCGGCGTGCCGTCTAAAAAATCGTACGCCTTCACCTGCTGCTGCTCGCGCGCGGCGGCATCGCCGACCAATGCGGCCGGCCGGCGAGCCCGGCAATGCTTTCGTCATACGGCGGACGGAGAACGCCGTATTCGGTGACAAACGCAGCGACGAGGTGCCCGGGTGTGACGTCGAACGCCGGATTGAAGACCGTGGCCTCCTGCGGCGCGACGAAGTGCCCGCCGAATGACGCCACCTCCGCGGCCGCGCGCTCTTCGATCGGAATCTCCGCACCCGAGGCAATCGAGAAATCGAAAGTCGAGCGCGGCGCGGCGACATAGAACGGAATATTATGGTAAGCGGCGAGGATCGCGAGATTGTACGTGCCGATTTTATTTGCGGTGTCGCCGTTACGAGCGATACGATCCGCGCCGACGATCACTGCATCGATCTGCCCGCGTGCCATCGCGATCGCCGCCGCCGCATCGACCTGTAACGTAGCGTCGATACCGGCCCGTAGACACTCGAGATAGGTCAAGCGCGCTCCCTGCAGCAGCGGCCGCGTCTCATCGACGATCGCGTGCGGAGCGAGCCCGGCCCGCTGCGCGGCGATCAAAACGCCGAGCGCCGTTCCGTAACCGGCGGTCGCCAGCGGTCCGGTATTGCAATGCGTGAGAACGCGCGCGCCTTTAGCGAATAACGAAATCCCGTTCTCTCCGATCGCCGCATCGATCGATCGTTGTTCGGCGTGTATCGCAAGCGCCTCGGCGAGCATATCCTCCGATGCGAGAACGCGATCGACGGCCCATGCAAGATTTACCGCGGTCGGTCTCGCCGAGCGAACGCGCTCTGCGGCGGTAGCGAATGCTTTCTCGTCGCTCTCTCGGGAACGGAGCACGGCGATTCCGTAGGCGGCGAACACGCCGATGCACGGAGCTCCGCGAACGGCAAGCGAGGAGATCGCCGCGACGATTTCCTCGCACGTTTGCGCCGGTTCGTAACGGATCTCCGCAGGCAAGAGCCGTTGATCGAGGTAGTGGAGGGCGCCGTTCTCGAAGCGGACGGGTTCGAGAGCCTCGCTCATACCGAAAGCAAGCACGCCGCGGCGAAGCCCGCGTCGTATCCCTTATCGCCGCGCGCGGGATCGGCCCGCTCTTCGGCTTGCGCGAGCGTCTCGGTGGTAAGCACCCCGAAGCCGACCGGCGCGCCGGTGCGCAGTTGCACCTCCATCAAACCGCGCGCGCACTCCCCCGCAACGAAATCGAAATGCGGCGTCTCGCCGCGAATGACGACCCCGAGAGCGACGACGGCGTCGGCCTCACCATCTTGCAACATTTTTAGCGCGGCGAGCGGAAGCTCGTAGCATCCCGGAACTTCTACGATCCGAATATCGCTATCGCGAACGCCGCAATCGCGAAGCGCACGCTTCGCCCCGTCGAGCATCTGCTCGGTAAGATCGAAATAAAAACGCGCGACGATAACGGCAAAACGTTTGCCCGCGCACGAAGGCACGGGCAAACGTCGGAGGGTGGATCGGTCGCCGGGCTTCACGATGCGGGCGCGTTCTGAACCGACTCGTCGAAGAGGTGTCCGAGTTTCGAACGTTTCGTCCCCATGTAGCGACGATTGAACGGCGTCGGCGTCGTTTCCATCGGGACGCGCTCGACGATCTTGAGGCCATAGCCTTCGAGGCCGAAGATCTTGCGCGGATTATTGGTGATGAGTTTCAGTTCTTTTATTCCCAAGTCGACGAGAATCTGCGACCCGATGCCGTAATCGCGCTTATCGACCGGCAAACCGAGCGCTAAATTCGCTTCGACCGTGTCGGCCCCATTATCCTGCAGTTGATATGCGCGCAATTTGTTGGCGAGCCCGATGCCGCGCCCTTCTTGGCGCAGATAGAGCAGCACGCCGCGCCCGGCATCGGCGATCATCCGCATCGCGCCGTCGCGTTGCGCCGCGCAGTCGCAACGAATCGAATGCAGCGCGTCGCCGGTAAGGCACTCGCTGTGCACGCGCACGAGTATATCTTTGCCGTCGCCGATCTCGCCCATAACCAGCGCGACGTGTGTGTTTTCGTCGACGGAGGTCTCGTAGGCGATACCGCTCCAGAGACCGTAGGTCGTGGGAAGCGAAAATTCGGCGACGCGCGTGACGAGTTGTTCGGTTTTCATACGGTAAGCGATGAGCTCCCTGACGGTGACAAGCTTCATGCCGTGGTGATCGGCAAATGCTCGTAACCCGTCTCGCCGCTCCATCGTTCCATCTTCGGCCATGATTTCGCAGATAACGCCCGCCGGAGCGAGCCCGGCGAGCCGTGCGAGATCGACCGAGGCCTCGGTCTGACCGGCCCGCACCAGCACACCGCCCTCGCGGGCGCGCAACGGAAACATGTGGCCGGGACGCAAAAAATCTGCCGAGGTCGCGGCGGGATCGAGCAGCTTCAGAATCGTCGCCGCGCGATCGTGCGCCGAGATCCCCGTCGTCGTGAGCCCGCGCGCCTCAACCGAGACGGTAAACGCGGTCTCGTGGACGGCCGTATTATCGCTGACCATCATGGGAATATCGAGCTCGTCGAGCCGTGCGCCGGTCATGGCGATACAGATGAGGCCGCCCGCCTCCTTGCGCATGAAATTTATCGCTTCGGGGGTGATTTTCTCGGCGGCCATGACGAGATCGCCCTCGTTTTCGCGGTCCTCATCGTCGAGGACGACGACCATCTTTCCGGCCCGAATATCGGCGATCGCTTCCTCGATGGGGTCGGTCACCGAGTCGCGCTCGACCTTCGGTGCGGCGAGATCGGCGAGGACGCGCGCGAGGCGCTCGAAGGTCTGATAGGAAGGCTGGCGCCGGCCGGCGCGCAGCAGCGAGATCGCCGACTCGGTGACTCCGGAGCGCGTTGCAAGCTCCGCGGCACTCATGCGGCTGCTCTCGAGGGCGGCGTTCAGCCGTTCGGCAAAGCTCGGCATGAGCGAACGCTACGCCCAGTCTTTTCAGTTGTCAAGCGACTTTTAGGGTGCCGCAGCAAGCGCCCGCTAGAGCGCAGCGCGCTAGAACGTGAGAATCGGCTTGATGCAGCGGGCCGAGCGAAGATCGGCGTAGGCGCCCGCGACTTCGTCGAACGGTCGGAGCGTCGCGTCGAGACGCTCGACGCTCACGATCCCCGCAGCGAGGAGGTCGAGAGCGGCACGTGTGTCGTCGGGACCGCAGGAATAGCTGGCGATAAGCCGTCGGTCGCCGAAATAGAATGCTGCCGGATCGATATCGAAGCTCGCGCCCGGCTCCAGCGGCGTAAACATTAGCACGCGTCCACCCGGTGCGCAGGCCTCGAAGGCCGCGCGGAGCGCCGTGCTGCTCCCCGGCCCGCAAATAACGAGATCGGCTCCCGCTCGATCGCCCCAGTCGGCGAGCGCGCTCGACAGTTCGTCGGGGGCGACGGCGCGCGCGCCCAATCGCCGCGCAATGTCGCGGCGCGGCGCGATCGGATCGCTTCCGAGCACCTCGGCGCCCACGTGCCGTGCGAGCGCAACGTGCATGAGCCCCATCACCCCGAGACCGATACAGAGGACGCGATCGCTCGCTTCGATACCCGCGCGACGCAAGGATTTCACCACGCACGCCAGCGGTTCGACGAGCGAGCCGTCGGCGTACGAGAGCGTCGCCGGAAGGCGGAGCGTATCGCGAACGTTTTCGCGCGGTACGCGAAAATACTCCGCGATCGCTCCCGGATCGATCCGCGTCGCCCGCCAGGTCGCACACTGTACGAAATCGCCGCGCGCGCAGAACGAACACGCAAAGCAAGGCGCGTGATGATGCACGAAGACGCGATCGCCGACCGCAAACGACCGTCCCGATTCGTCGAGCGGTGCGTCGCCGGGGCCGACGGCTACAATCTCGCCCGCGGGCTCGTGCCCTAGCACCAGCGGGGCTTTCCGCTGGACGTACCACGCCATAATATCGCCGCTACAGATTCCGGCCGCGCGCGTTCGGACCAAGAGTTCGCCCGCCCCGATCTGCGGAACCGGCATGCGCTCGATACCGATATCATCGACGCTGCGAAGTATCGCCACCTGCATCTCGGTGGGTATCATGGCCCGCTCATGCTTCGATGGCGACCTTCAAGCCGACCCCGGCGTCGAGCTGCGCGAAGGCATCGACGATGCGATCGAGCGGATAGCGATGCGAGATGAGACGCGCGCAATCGAAGGCGCGGTCGCGTAATAGGCCAAAGGCACTCGCGACCGCTCGCGGTGTAAAGTGAAACGGCGAGACGAGCCGTACTTCATCGTAGTGCAGGCGCGACGCGGCGAACGATACCCTTGCGTCGGCGGGAAGGCCACCGAAAAACGAGACGACGCCCCCGCGGCGGACCAAGGATGGTGCGAGCTCCCAAATCTCCGGCGTGCCGGTACATTCGACGATCGCGTCGACTCCGCGGCCGCCGCTACGCTCGCGCAGGGCGGCAGAGACATCCTCGGTGCTCGCGTCGATCGTCGCCAGTCCGAGCGATGCGGCGAGTTGAAGACGCTCGGCACGCCGCCCGACCAGCACGCTTTCGTGTCCATCACGCGCGAGCAGCAGAGCATGGAGCAGACCGAAACCACCGTCGCCGAAGACGGCGAGGCTGCTACGACGACGCAGGCCGAGCAGATCGCGCGAGTGGACGACGCAGGAGAGCGGTTCGAGAAAGGCCGCTTCGGCGAACGTTAACGCGTCGGGCTTACGGAACGCATTGCGTCGGAGAATATGCGGCGGAACGACGATCGCATCGGCGTATGCACCGAGGATCTTCCGCTCCATGACGCTCTCACAGAGCTCCTCCTCCCCGGCCGCGCACCAGAAGCACGCTCCGCACGGCGCCGAGTGAACGCAGGCAATCGCCTCGCCGACGCGCCAGTCGCTCACGCCGGACCCAAGCGCGAGGATCTCACCGGAGAATTCATGTCCGAACGGCGTCGGGAACGGCATCTGCGGATGCCCGCGACGATACGCCTTCAGATCGGTACCGTCGGTGAGCGCGACGCGAACCGCGACGAGCGCTCCGCCCGCCGGCGGCTCCGGCATTGGAACCTCGCGCAGTTCGATGCTACGCGGCGCGACGAGCATCGCAACGCGCATCGGTTACAGCTCCGGAGCGAGTGCGCCGCGCAACGCTTCCTGCAGCTCGCGTGGAAGCGGCTTGCTTTTGCGGGTCGCGCGATCCATGCACGCACAGGTCAAGGTAAAGCGCGCGCCGGCCTCGCCGAGGCGCTCGTTCATCACCACGGTCTGCCAGCGCAGGCTTGCGGTCCCGACATATTCGATCGAGGTCTGCAACTCGAGCCAATCGTCCATCAACGCCGGGCCGAAATACTCCGCATCGGTCTTCACGCGCGGCAACCAAAAGTCGTACGTCTCGAAGATTCGTTCGTATGCGAACCCAAGATCGCGAAAAAACTCCATCTCCGCACGTTCGATATAGCGCCAGTAGGCGGCGAAATACATGATCCCGGCGGCGTCGATATCGGCCCACTGCACGCGCACCCGCGTTCGGAAGAGCCGCGCTCCCGGCGGACGCGTGTCGATGAAGCGGCTCATCGGCGCGCTCCGAGTGCCGCCGCGACGTAGCGTGCGATCGGATCGATTTCGAGATTCACCGCACTTCCCACCGCTCGCGCCCCCAACGTCGTGCGCGAGAGCGTCTCGGGAATCAGCGCGAGTTCGAACCAATCCGCTCCGGTCGCGGCGACCGTCAAACTCACCCCGTCGACGGCGATATAGCCTTTCTCGACGATACCGTCGGCGAGTAGTGCCGGGCGCTCGATGCGCATGCGTTCTCCCTGCCCTTCGGGCGTGCGTGCGATGACGCGCGCTCGCGCATCGACGTGTGCGTAAACAAAATGACCGCCCATGCGTTCGCCGACGCGTAAGCTGTACTCGAGATTAACACGCTCGCCGGCGACCAGCGATCCCAACGAGCTCCGCTCGATGCTCTCGGGAACAACATCGAAAGCGATCCGGTTGCCGAGAATTTCGGTCGCCGTAAGGCAGACGCCGTTCACGGCGATGGAATCCTTTACCTCGGGGCGCTCGCGTTCGACCCCCTCGCACGCGAGGATCAGACGCATCCCGCCGCGCTCGTCGCGCTCCGTCGACTCGACGCGAGCGCTATAGGCGATCAGACCGCTAAACATGAGCTACCCTGTCCCGCCAATATTCCACGGAAACATCATTGCCAAGTTTTCTGACACGCTTAAGAGAAAAACGCGATCCCGATAAATCGCCGAGCGCAGGGTTCACTGCTGCCACGGATGTTGGCGAAGCGAGCAACTGGGGAGCATAAGCCCAAAAAATCGTTTCGACTAAGTCATCAACGAAAAGTTTCTTTGCCAAGGTGGGACCTCCTTCAGAGATTATCGACACGATTCCGAAGCGCTCACGAACATCTTGGAGCCCTTTGGAAAGGTCAACGACGCCGTCGCGCCCCGGGCAGGGAACCATCTCTGCGACGGCGCCAAGACGAGATACCCAATCAGCGCTCCTTTCCGATTCTGGGAACAAAACAACGGTGCGAAGATAATCAGCCGTCGGGGAAAAAATGTTTGCTTTAGGACTCAAGGGACGTCGGCCGGCGACAACGAGACGACGAAGCGGAACCGCTCTAGCGGGATGCTCGACTGTTAGGTGTGGGTCGTCAATAAGCACTGTACCTGCGCCAACGAGGACCGCCTGATGAGTGTATCGTAACATCTGAACACGAGCCCGCCACTCCCGACCCGTTAAATGTAGGCGCTCACCTGGAGCCCCAGCAACGCAACCGTCTATCGAACTTGCCAATTTCAAAGCGACATAGGGGAACGAGGAATTAATCCACACCTTAAAATCACGGATCAATTCCAGCGACGATGGGTCGTTTAAAACAGTTACATCGATTCCCGCTTTTCTTAGTGCCATCAACCCTCTTCCTGAAGTGATAGGATTTGGGTCGAGTGCGCCAATTACAACGGCTTTGATTTTCGATTGAATGATTTCATTGACACATGGGGGTTGCCGCCCCTCGTGCGCGCAAGGTTCGAGAGTAACATACAAAGTCGCCCCCTCAACATTACGTGCTTGCCTAAGTGCGCCCACCTCAGCATGAAGATCGCCGGCCTTTAAATGACATCCGGACCCTATTGTGATGCCGTTTCGCACCACAATGGCCCCCACCAGCGGATTAGGGAACACATTACCTGCGGCACTCCGAGCAAGACGAACAGCCTCACGAATTGGCGACTTCATGAATTAAGCCCTAAAGAGACGCTTCGTTAGGAGCGTAAGGAAGAACCCGTTTATCAAAAGCGCCCCAGCGGCCTCCGCAGCAAACAATATTCTATCAACGCGCGGGAGGCCGAAGTATTCCTCCGCCCCGCCAAGCGTGAAATAGTTCCCAACCGCCAGCGATACAGCTTTGAGAAACGGAAAATGAAGAACGACCATCGCGCTGAGAGATACTAATATAACAAGAATTACTGCTGCGCTTGCAAGGCGGAGCGGCGCATAGCCGTAACCGCTTGACCAAGACACCAAGATACGCCCTAACTTAGACCAGGACCACGGAGACGCCTCTGTTAGTAGATCCTCTGATTTTATAAACAAACGATCCGCCTGACGAATCAGTCCGCTGCTAGCCATAATCCTACCAGCAACCCGCAATACTTCAGAGCTAAGGACATAGCGTCCCCTTCGTTTAAATGCGGAGGATGCCGTTACCGCAAGACCCTCCGCAATAACGCCATAGTCCATTGTGGGCTCAGCGTACGATCGAATTGCAAGTAGGATGAGCAAATCCATGATACCTTGGGCAAGCTCATCTGGCAAAAAGGAGCGACATTTATCCAGGTTCGCCGGAATCGTTGCTATTGAGTTTGGGAGGAGAGCCTTTGTTCTAGCGGCCAGCATTAACGCATTAGCGATTCTAGCTGAGTCGGCCTCAGCCAGAAGCAACACCTGAACTTCGCCCATACCCTGCCTTCGGCAAAGAGAAGCCAAGCGTTGGGCGACCTCAACTAGCATCGCTTCCGCTGGTTCCAATACGTTCATTTGAGAGCCACTCCATCTCGACTTGGCCGCAGCGGAATTTGGGAATCGATAACATACCGATCGGCCCTCATGATATTTACGTATTTCTCGACGAGCACGTCGCCAGCATACACACGGCCAAACGCAACTATTACCGGGACCCTCGTCAAATCTCCATGGAGGCTTAAATAACTACGTTCATCGTTGTATGGAAACCTGACCATTAAACGCTCTTTTCGCATCGTTGGTTCATAGCCGTATTTTGTGAGAGTCGCGAAAACACCGCTCTTCTTAAGTTCAGAAAAGTGCTTTTCCGTAAGCTCTCTTGTTTCGACGAAAGGCTTCATCGCGGAAAACGTGATCGCGCGACGCTCATTTTCCACAACTATGAGGCGATTGTACACTATTGCAACCTCACCAAAATCTTCTTTTCGCACGAAAGACATGAGCGCCCCAGGAAGACTTGGCAATGGCAGCAGACGCGGAAAATCTAATTCGTCGGGTATTGAGGCATCAAGGCCTATTTCTCGAACGGATTGCGCCCCGTGATCGCTGACCGCGTCAACCGACCGATCCGACGGCAGCGGGCGGTCGCAAAGTTCCATACGCCCACCAAAAATTTTCAGAAGGCCTTCTGCAGCCAAGTCGGAACAAGCCTCAAAGAAAGCGTCGAGCTCACGATTCTTGCTGCCAACGTCAAGGATTTGGGACGAAAGAAACGATTCCGGTTCGATGCTTTTTTCAAAATTAACTATCGTCGCATCCGGCCCGTCGAATTCATTCGGCCGGAAATAGCGTCTACGAATGGTGTCGTATATCGATTGTCTGATCGCCGGGAAACTTTCACGCAAGCTCTTAATGTTGCACCTCATCGTCTCCAATATTGCTATGCTTTCGTCGAACCCTATATATGAGAAGAACCGTCACGCCGTTGATAATTACAAACGTATTGGTGACGCCAATTGCTAAGTCTTTTTTGAGAATGGCGTAGACAAGCCATGCTACTCCGCTCGCGGCATATATTGTAAACGTGTGCGGCGATACGCCATCGATTTTTTGTGAGCGAAGCATCGACGCCCACTGAGGAATTCCTGTGAGGACAACGAGACCCGTGGCAATCCAGCCCACTGCGTCGGTGGCGATCATCGTTCGCCGCGCTTTCGCCCGAGATCGGTAAGCGCGACGACGAGCGCGCGTTCGACGATTGCACCGCGTGCGCGCAACGCAGAAGCCGCATCGGCGAGCGTCGTACCGGTCGTGCAGACATCGTCGACAAGCGTCACCGAGCATCCCGCGAGGCTCTCGGTACCGACGTGAAAGCGACCGCGAGCGACGAGCCGTTCGGCGCGCGAGCGCCCCCGCTGACGATCGCGCGCAACGAAGCACAGCGGGCGGCTCGTCGCTCGCCCGTCAGCCGATGCTGCGATCGACGCCAGCAGCTCCCCGCCGTCGAAACCGCGACGGAGGCGCCGCGCCGCACTCGTCGGGATACCGACGAGGTGGCGATCCTCCGCCTGCAACGCCGCTCCCAGTCGTTCTCCGAGTGCAGCGGCGATATCGCGTCGCCCGTCCTTCAAGGCAAGCACGGCCCGTCTCCATACGCCGTCGTACGGAGCGAGCGCACGAACGTCGAGCCCGAAAATCCGTCGCTGCAACGGAGCCGTTTCGGGTACGCACCGCCGGCAGAGCGCGTTTCCGGAAGCATTACAGCAGATGCACCGTGGTGGAAAGAACAGATCGAGCGCGCGGTCGAGCATGCAGCTCCTTCACGCGCGGGCTCGGCGACGACAAGAGCGCGCGTCTCACTCATTTGCAACCGAGCATTCGATGAGTTCGCTACCGGCCTCAACGCAATAATCAAGTCCGACAAGCGCGTCGCGCAGACGGGAGCCCGCCCCGATTGCCGCCCGGTCCCAAAGGACGCTCCGCTCGACGAGCGCATCGCGACCGACGGTTGCACCGACACCGACCACCGTCGGGCCGACGACATGCGCGCCGCCTTCGATCCGCGCTCCCGCGCCGATCCAGACCTTGCCCTCCACGCGCGCACCTGCAGCAACGATCGCTTCGTCGGAGACGCCGACCGGTCGCGCACCGATCGGAACAAAACGCCCCTCAAGCACGTCGTAGGTCGCCCGCCGATATTCTTCCGGCGTTCCGATATCGGTCCAATACGCTTCCGGCGCGCGAAAACCGAAAAACGGCGCCCCGGCACGCTCGAGCCCCGGAAATACTTGCTTGCCGAAATCGTAAAACGTCGCGGCGGGAATCTCCTGAAAAATCGCGCGCGAAAAAGCGTAGATGCCCGTATTCACCAATCGGCTGCGCTCGGTTCCGGCGGCGGGTTTCTCTTGGAATCCGACGATCCGTTCGCGTTCGTCCAGCACGACGACGCCGTACTGATCGACGCGTTCGCGCGGCACCAAGCCGATGGTCGCCACGGCATCGTTGGCGCGATGTTGTGCAAGTAAGGCATCGAGCGGGAGATCGGTGAGGTCGTCGCAGCCGACCACGACGAAATCCTCGCTATCGGCGAAATACGTTTCCATTTGTTTGAGTGCGCCGGCGCTCCCCATGAGCTCGCGTTCGTGTAAGTACTCCAAGCGCACGCCGAATCGCGAACCGTCGCCGAGCGCTTCGCGGATCGCATCGGGAAGATAGAAAATATTGATCGCGATTTCGGTAAAGCCGTAATTCTTGAGATAGCGAATCACGTGAACGGCATTCGGTTCGCCGGCAACGGGAACCAAGGGTTTAGGGACCTGTTTGGTCAGCGGATAGAGGCGCGTCGAGAGCCCGCCCGCGAGAATCATCGCCTTCATCGGTCTTGCCGTCCTCCTAGAAATGCGCGCAGCTCTTCAAAAAACACCAGCGCGACGAAATGCGGCAGCGCGAGCTGGCGCCGCCAACGGTGAGGTTCTCGAAGCAAGCGGTAGAGCCATTCGAGGTTGAGCCGCCGCCAACGCTCCGGGGCGCGCGGAACCCTGCCGATGAGGGCGTCGAAGCTGCCCCCAGATC
>JAJYRI010000156.1 GCA_021794175.1 bacterium | reverse complement strand
TGCGTTTCTCGAAGAGTTCACGTGGTACGTCGAAGCATTGCGCGACCGCCGGGCGAAGGGCGTGCCGTATGAATAGCTCGCTCCGATGAGTGCGCCGCGCCGCGTCGCTCTCGTCACCGGCGCGAGTGCCGGTCTCGGCGCAGCCTGCGCGCTTGCGCTCGCGCGCGAGGGGCATATCGTCGCCGTTGCGGCCCGTCGCCGCGAGGTATCGGAAGCGATCGCCGGGCAGGCTCGTGCCGCGGGAGCGTTCGACGCGCGCGCGTTTCCCTGCGATCTCAACGACGACGGCGAACGCGCGCGATTGATCGACAACGTCGGCTCGAGTTTCGGCGGTATCGATATTCTCGTCGCGAACGGGGGCGGGCCGAAAGCCGGCAGCTTCGAATCGTTGTCGCTCGACGACTGGGATCTCGGTTACCGCACGGTGTTGCGCCCGATGCTCGCGCTCGCCTACAGCGTTCTTCCCCTCATGCGCGAACGCCGATGGGGACGGATTGTTGCGCTGACGTCGACGAGCGTGAAACAACCGATCGGTAATCTCGCACTCTCCAATGCGCTACGCACCGCGCTGGTCTCGGCGCTCAAAACCGCGAGTAACGACGTTGCTCCGGCGGGGATCACGATCAACAGTATTGCGACCGGACGTTTCCTTACCGACCGCTTGCGTGCGCTCTACGGGAGCGAGGAAGCGCTGGAATCCGCGGCTCGCAGCGAGGTGCCGATGCAACGCGTCGGCACGCCCGAAGAGCTCGCCGATCTCGTCGCCTTTCTCTGCAGCGAGCGAGCTTCGTACATTACCGGGCAAACGATCTCGGTCGACGGCGGCCTCACGCGCGCACTTTTCGGTTGATGCGCGACGGATTCGTCTGCATCGGCGATCGTTCTGCACTGGCACGCAATGCGGCGATCGTGCGTAGCGTCGGGGGCTACGAGGTGGCGATCTTCGATGTCGACGGAGAGCTTTTCGCGCTAGAGAATTCTTGCCCGCATCAGGGCGGGCCGCTCGCCGAGGGGAGCGTGGAGCGCGGCATCGTCACCTGTCCGTGGCATGCATGGCGTTTCAATTTGCGCACCGGGTGCATGACGCTGGGGGATTTCGCGCGCGTCGCGCGCTTTGCGATCTTCGTCGACGAGGGGCGGATCTGGCTCGGCGAGGAACCTCTCGAAGAATGAATCAGCAGATACCGGTTTGGGACGCACGCCTCGGGACGGCCGGAGGGCCGACGTTCGGGAATGCCCTGCAGGCACTCGCACGCGAGCGCGGTGTCGACGATGCCCATCTCGTCGAGGCACTCGGCGTAACGCCCGCGGAGCTCTCCGAGCTCTACGCGGGTCAACGGCGAGTCGGCCCAAGCGTGCTCGCGCGGCTCGCTCAGGCGCTCCGGCTTCGTCCGATCGAATTTATGCAGAAGAGCGCGTTGCTCTCGCTCGACGTCTACGCGTTCGGGCTCGATCCGCTTTTCTTTCTCCCCGAGGGTCAGCTCCGCTACGACGCGCGCATCTACATGCGTGAAATCAATCCACGCCATGCCGTTCCCGAAGGGGACATGACGAAGCGCAACCCGCTCCTCAGCGCGCTGGGAGAGGACCCCCTGCTCGACGCGCTCGGCCGCATCGAACTCGAGCTCACCTACCTGCTCCGCGTCGCCTCTCAGGCGACCGGCGGGACGCTTTAGCCCGGGAAAGCAGAGGTTCGCACCCTCCAGCGCGAACCGCCCCTGCCATGCAAGGAGTTCAAGGTAAACGTATCGCTGCGCTCGTCGGCGATGGATTCGAAGAGATGGATTTAACCGAGCCGCGCCGCGCACTCGAAGAGGCCGGTGCGATCGTGACGATCGTCGGCATCGACGAGCGGGCGCGTGCCCGCATTCGCGGGAAGCGAGGGCTCGACGACGGTATCCTGGTGAAGGCCGAGGAACTTGTCGCCGATTGCACCGCGGAGGATTTCGACGCGCTGCTCGTTCCCGGTGGGCTCTCACCCGATCGCATTCGCGCCGATGCGGAGGTGCAGCGCTTCGTTCGTGAGTTCGATGCGGCGAAGAAGCCGATCTTCTCGATCGGGCACGGCGCACAGGTGCTGATTTCATCGCAGTTGTTACGCGGACGTCAACTGACGGGCGTTCATTCGATCGCCGATGATATCCGCAACGCCGGTGGGCTCTATCGCGATCAGCCCACCGCCCAAGACAGCAATATCATCAGCACGCGCGGGGGAGAGGATCTGCCGCAATTCAATCGTGCGATATTGGAAAAACTCGCCCTCTCGTCCGCCGCGGTCTAATCTCTACGGGAGAGCGCAACGCGATGGGTGAGAATGCTCGAATTCGGGTTCTCTCTCTTCGCGGCGGCGACGGCGTTGAAAGCGGGCTTCGAATCGCCGGGTCATCGGGCCCGGCGATTCTCTTCATTCACGGTGTCGGCTCGACGGCGGCGATTTGGGATCGCCAACTGCTCGCATTCTCGCAGAGCGCGCGCTGCGCCGCACTGGAGTTACGCGGAAACGGCGCCGTCCCCGATCCCGCGCCCGCTGCGATAACGCGCGCCGGTTACGCGCTCGATGCAATCGCCGCGCTCGATGCGCTCGGTGCGGAACGGGCGGTCATCGTCGGGTGCAGCCTCGGTGGCGTCGTCGCGTTCGAACTTGCGCGGAGGGCGCCCCAGCGACTCGCCGGCCTCGTTCTGGTCGGGAGTTTTGCGAGATACCCCGATGCGGAAAACTACGTACGGCGCATACTTACAGCGCTCGACGCCGCGGGCGATATGGAGACGTTCGCGCAGGCGCGCACGGCGCAACTCGGGTTGCCGCCGGAGCGCGAGCGCGAAACGATCGAACAGATGGCCTGCAAAAGTCGTGCTTCGTATGAGGCGGCAACGCATGCAACCTGGACCGGCGATTATCGCGA
>JAJYRI010000155.1 GCA_021794175.1 bacterium | reverse complement strand
GTCCAATTCGCGATGTTAAACGTAAAGCCGAGCGCGAACGCCATGAGAAACAACGGCCCCGTCAGCCGCCTCGGCACGCCGACGGCGAGCATCGTCGGCAGCACGATCGCGCCGACCATGACGATCGCGCCGAGCCCGGAGAGCGAGATGAAAAGTACTGCGGTAATCGCACAGAGCACGAGGGCGAAGAGCAAGGGATTCTCCCCTCCGTACTCGGCGGCGAGGTTCACGATGGCGCGCGCGATCCCGGTATCGATGGTTACGCGCCCGAGCAACGCACCGAAGATCACCGCGGCATATGCCGGTGCGAGCGCCGTTACTCCGCCGGAGAATACCGCACCGAGGCGACCCACCGGAACGCCCGCCGCGATACAGAGCGCGAGCGCCATCAACGGGATCGCCAATAGCGCCGGCAGGATACGACGCACCATCAACACCGCGCAGATCGCGAATATCGCGAGCATCCAGAGCGCGCTCACGGAATGCGAAGCACCGTGTCGAGCGGCGGCAGGGTTCCGCGTGCGATAAAATCGTCGTAGGTCGCCCGCTGGATGAGATCGGCACGACGAATCGCCCGTTGCGCCGCGAGATGGTAGCGCTCGATGTTCGAAGCGAGGTGTCCGGGACGGCTTTCGTTCTTCCAAGCACGCGCGTAGAGCGGAGCGAGCCCTTCATACCAGTCGCGCAACTCCCAGAACCAATATTTACACCAGAGGAGATCGCGGAACGAGGGTCCATTCTTTTCGCCGATATGGGCCCGTGCGTCGCGGTAGTAATAACGAACCTCATCGGCGATTTGATAGGCGCGCGCCAAAACATCGATCCGCCGTGCCGCAACGAACTCCGCAAAAGCCGCACCACGATGTGCCGGAGGCGTATGCGTCAGCAAATGCTGCTCGACGCGTTCGGCCTCCAAGCGGACCGCAGAGAGATCGACGCCCTTGAGGACAGCCTGATTCGCCGGTAGGAACGGATCGCTCCAGAAGAGCCGGTCGGTCCATTCATGCGGCGACGCCTCCAAGCGATGCACCGCATCGGCCAACGCGGCGATATCGCTTGCATAGCGCGGGTCGTCGCTTTCGAAAAACGCATGCGGGAACGCACGCGCGAAGTCGCGCGGCGAAAGGTTGCGCGAATCCCACGCATCGGCAGCGGCGTAGAGCACCGGATACCACGTCGTCGCATAGAGCGTCTCGCCGTCATCGTGCCACACGGTCTGAAAGAGACCGAGCACGTGCGCCGCTTTCCCTTCGTCGATAAAGCGGCGTTCGTTGGGGATCGCCGTATCGAGATCGGGAAAAATCTCGCTCCAATTGTTCGCTCCCGGCGCGACCATCTGCTGGAATCCGTCTTTTGCGTCGAGATCGATGTACTTGGTAAAGGAGCGATCCTTGCCGTAATGCCAGTTAATCAGCACGACGTTGCGCGGCAGGAGCGGTGCGATTGCGGGATCGGCTTCTACTCCGTCGTCCCAGAGCATCGTGCGCGCACCCGAAGGCGCGATCGTCGCCGCGAGTGCATCGACGTGGTCGGCATAGACCCGCGCCTTGCCGAGTTTTTTCACCATCGCCGCACTCCGGCCATCCCCCAGCATCGTCGCCTCGTCGGAGCCGATATGAAAGAACGGCGGATGCGGAACGACGGCGAGCTCTTGACGTACTAAGCGCTCTGCATAGGCGAGCCCGGCCGGGTTCGCAGGCGAGAGCAGAAACCCATGCGGCAGCTCGGCCATCGCGGCATATCGTTCGTATTTCAACGTGTTATGCATGTGGGCGAAGGTCTGCTGCTCCGGAATAAACGCAACGTGAAAGCGCGCCGCGTACCGCGCGAGTTCGCCGAGCTGTTTGGGGGTAATCCCGTCGAGCGGCGCCGGCAACGGATCGGTGGGACTGATAAACGTGTTTTCCATGTACGGCGAGTAGCCGTTCATCTTAAAGGCGGCGATCGTCCGAATGCGCCGGCGGAAATACTGCATCGTCGGCAACGGTCCGCGCGACACGTCGTCGGAGAGAATGCGCCACTGCAGTGCGGGAGCGTCGACGACGCGCACGCACGGCACGACCGCATGCTTCTGCCGAACGCTCAGCAATTGCGCGAGCGTCGTCATCGCATAGAACGCACCGGCGGCGTCCCCCGAGACAATGCGGGCACGCCCGTCACTGACAGTAAGCCGGTACGCCTGCGCCGGCATCTTCGCCCGGATAAAGCGGATCGCAGGCTGCTTCGATATCCGCACTGCCCCGAGCCCGAGGTGCGCGCGCCGACGGTCGAGGATCTCGACCCCGCCGGGGTCGGCGGAGGCCGCGATGCTCGCCGGGGCGCGATCGCTGCGACAATGTATCGCAACGATGCTGCGCGGCCGAGGTAGGAGGATCGGCGCGTGGGCGAGGGCCGTGCCCGTAGCGACGAGCGAGAGCGCGAGGGTTCCCAGTGCGCGGAGCATGCCCCGGCGGTTATCGCCTACGGGGGGCTTTCCTTTCAAAAACGAGCAGGCGAGCAGGTGCCTCCCGGTGCGGAAGCGGAAGGTGCGCCTAATAAAAGCATTCGTCCGGAGGGCCTCGCCCGTGAAACGACTCGCTCTGCTGCTGGTCGCTCTCTCGCTTATCTCCGTTCGGCCGACCGAGGCTGCAACGATCAACCAGTTGCAGAATCTCCGCGGCAGCGTCTCCTACCAACGCGGCGCCGGAAAGCCGCTCGCGTTGCCGCAGCGGACAGCCGTCGCGCTCACGGACAACGATTACGCGCTCACCGGAGCGGGGAACTCGCTGGCGGGGATCACGTTGCCGGATAGCTCGCGCATCGAGATGGGCGCCGATACGCGCGTGCAACTCTCGTATTTCCGCCAATCGCGGATCGCTCACGCGAAATTCCTCGTCTATCAAGGGAAAGTGCGTTTCCGCATCGAGCATCCGCAGGGCGCACGCGCCGATTACGTCTTTCAGACGCC
>JAJYRI010000154.1 GCA_021794175.1 bacterium | reverse complement strand
TGATCGCCGAGATAGTCCGAGCCTTTAACGGTGTCGAAGGTATGGCTTGCCGGGGAGTCTTCCTCGCGGTTGCCGAGCGCGGCGTTAATGCCGCCCTGGGCGGCGCCCGAGTGACTGCGAACCGGGTGCATCTTTGAGACGATGGCTACGTCCGCTCCGCGCTCGGCTGCTTCAACCGCTGCGCGCATACCTGCTAGACCGCCACCGATGACGACGACGTCGTGCTTGATCACGTTGACCTTTCCGGGGAGAGGCGTTTGCTTCTTTGTATACCTCCGCGCGCGCCACCGGCCTCACGACCTTGGTCGGTGAGAGCGTGGATGGGGCGGACTAGGTCGCCGAGCCGTCGGTGGAGGGGACCGGTTCGCTCTCGAGGCCCTTCTTGCGCTCGAAGAACACGTAGCAGTTCTTACCGCGCTGCTTCGCCTTATAGAGGGCCTCGTCGGCGGCATGGAAGAGCGTCTGCCCATCGACGCCGTCGGTGGGGAACATCGAGACGCCGATCGAGGTGGAGAGCCCGCTGCGCCGCATCGCGGCGAGCATACGTTGGACGCCTTGCTGCGCGTGCTCGCGGTCGCTTTGCGCCATCACGAGCACGAACTCGTCGCCGGCATAGCGGGCGATGATGTCGCCCTTGCGGGCGTTCTTTTTTAAGACCTGCGCGAAGCGTTTGAGCGCGAGGTCGCCGAGGCCGTGGCCGCCGGTGTCGTTGATCTTCTTGAGGTCGTCGAGATCGAGAATGACGAAAGCGAACGGCGTATCGTAGCGTTCGGAGGTGTGTAATTCGCGGTCGAGCATCTCGTTGAGCGCTCGGCGGTTGGGAATGCCGGTCAGGCTATCGGTGAGCGCGAGCCGCTGCGATTCCTCGAGCAAGCGGCGGGTCTCTTCGTGCAGGCGCGCGTTTTCGACCGCGACCGCGGCCTGCGACGCGAAATCGAGCATCATGCGGAGCTGGTTCTCCGAAACCTCCTCGCCCGGAGGGGAGTCGGCATAGAGAATGCCGCGAACGACTTCGCGGGCGATCAGCGGCACGGCGCAATAGGGGCCGCGCCCATCCTCCAGAGGACGGTCGGGATCGCCTTCGTTCCCGAAAGCGAGTTCGACGCTGCGCGAGACGAGATCGTTCATCGTCGAGGGTGAGCGATATTCGCGTGGGTCGGTCGCATGCAACACGGTTCCCGAGCTATCGCATTCGAGCCGGCGGATGAGGCTGCCGCCTTCGACGGCATCGAAGAGGATCACGCGCTTGAAACGCAGCGCCTCGCTCACGCCGCGCATGACCGTCGAGAGAATATCGTTGATCTCCAGCGTCGAATTTAACGTCGTGAAAACTTGCTGGAGGACAAAGAGTTCCGCGTTCTGTGCGGCGTATTCATCTCTCTCCGCTTCGACCATCGCTAGGCGCGAGCGCAAACGAGCAACCTCCTCGGCTAGTGCCTCGGGGTCGGAGGATGCAAGGACGCTCCCAGCCTCGTCGGGGGAGAGGCTACTCTCCATCTCTTAAGGTTACGTCAGGCATCTGTAGAAGTTTAGGCAGCTCGTGTTAAGGGTTTGTATAGGTTGAATCAGTTCGTTCATCTCCACGTTCATTCGGAGTATTCCCTGCTCGACGGCGCCTGCCGGGTCGACGATCTCTGCCGTCGCAGCGCCGAGGACGGCGCCCCTGCGGTCGCCCTTACCGATCACGGCGTCATGTACGGCGCGATGGAGTTCTACTATGCCGCCCGCGAACATCGCCTGACACCGATCCTGGGCTGCGAGGCCTATATCGCCCCCCGCGGCCGCCTCGATCGCAGCGTCCGCGACGAGGCCCACGTCACCCTCCTTGCCGCCGATCCGACGGGTTACCGGAACCTCAGCACGCTGATCTCCAAAGGCTTCCTCGAGGGTTTCTATTACAAGCCGCGGATCGATATGGACCTGCTCGAGCAATATAACGACGGCTTAATCGTCCTCTCGGGCTGCATGTCCGGCATGGTTGCCGCCCCGTTGCTCGCCGGCGATCGCGAGCGAGCCGTGCGTAACGCACGCCATTTCCAGCAAATTTTCGGCGATCGTTTCTACATCGAAGTGATGCGTCACGGGATGCCGGAAGAAGACAAGATCAACGAAGGCTTGGTCGGGGTCGCGCGCGAGCTCGCTCTGCCGATCGTCGCGACGAACGATTCGCATTATCTTACCCAGCGCGATGCACCCGCACACGACGTGTTGCTCTGCATACAGACGGGGAAGACCGTTGCCGACACGAGTCGGATGAAATTTTACGGCGACCAATTTTACGTGAAATCCGCCGAGGAGATGGCCGAACTCTGGAACGATCTTCCCGAAGCGGTTGAAAACACGGTGGCGATCGCCAAGCGGATCGATATGCGCATTCCCGAGCGAATCTTCCACCTGCCGCACTACCCGGTGCCCGAGAGCGATGCAACGAGCCACGACGACGCATCGTATCTGCGCGAGCTCTGCGAGCGCGGGCTCGTCGAACGTTACGGTTCCGAACGCGTAGCACGCGATGAAACGTTGCGCGAGCGACTCGATTACGAACTCTCGATTATCACCAAAATGGGCTTCGCCTCATATTTTCTGATCGTTTGGGACTTTATCAAATTTGCCCGTGACCGCGATATCCCGGTCGGGCCGGGACGCGGCTCCGCCGTTGGGTCGATCGTCGCCTACTCACTGCGTATTACCGATCTCGATCCGTTGCGGTTTAACCTGATTTTCGAGCGCTTCCTCAATCCCGATCGTATCTCGATGCCCGATATCGATACCGATTTTTGCGTCGAGCGACGCGACGAAGTCATCGCGTACGTTCGCGAAAAATACGGGGAGGATCGCGTCGCGCAGATCGTTACGTTCGGGAAAATGCTGGCGCGCGCAGCCGTTCGCGATGCCGGGCGAGCGTTAGGGGTTCCGCTTCCCGATGTCGATAAAGTTGCCAAACTCATTCCGTCCGGACCGGGAGG
>JAJYRI010000045.1 GCA_021794175.1 bacterium | reverse complement strand
CGCGAAGAGGGAGCAATGCCGTAGCATTGTGACCGATGAGCAACGCTGCACCCGGCGGAAAAGACCCGGCGGGCATGTGGTGAGACTTGCGGCTCAGGATACTAGCGTCTCCGATTTATCGAACGCAGCGGAAAGTCGCATAGACGTATGGATAATCGGGGTAGAACCAATTGCGGAAGCTCGAACGAATCAGGCTTCGTGGCGTCACCGGCGAGGCTCCCTTGAGCACGTAATGCCTACCGTCAAAGAAATCGATCGAGTAGCGCTCGTAGGTAGGCATCGGCGTGAAACCGGGAAAGGGTGCGAACGGGGTCGACGTCCACTCCCATCCGTTTCCGACCAGCCCCTCGACCCCCCAAGCGCTTGCGCCGGCAGGTTTTGCGTGCACGGGTTCAGGGTCGAAGCGTGCGAAATCGAAATTGCCGTGCCGACTTTCGGGAGGCGATTCGCCCCACGGATAGCTTCGCGTCTCACCGTAAGGAGTAGCATAGGCCGCACGATGGTATTGCGCCTCCGTAGGAAGGAGTGCGCCCTGCCGGCGCGCGTACGCCTGCGCTTGCTCCAGCGTGACGTAGACCGGCCACGAAAGCGGGAGCGGAATCCGCTCGAAGCAACCGCGGAGGTACCAAGAGCCATCCGCTCGCTCCCAAAAAAACGGCGTTGGGCCGCCCTCGGCGACGAAAGCGAGCCATTCCGCATTGGTCACGTTGAATCGATCGATCGCGAATGCCTCGACCGCACATTCGAGTTGTCCTCTTTCGTTATCCCACGAAAATCGAGCGTCGTCGGGCGCTCGGCCGAGGACGGCGATCCCGCGAGGAATGCTTACGGCTTCGCTTCGCGGGGGCGCATCGTCGTGATGTTGCGAGCGCATCGCATGCTTCTTCCCATACGCGAGTTGATGGACGATGTACATCAGCGTCTCGTGATGCATCGCTTCGTGCTCGAGGATCGTATGGACGGCGAGCGCATCGCTTTGCTTCCCTTCATCGAGCACGCGGAGGACGCGTTCGTCGCAGGCCGTGATGAAACGTTCGATACGCTCGCGCGCAGGCCAGCGGTCGATGGCGACGGAGCGTGCGGTAGCGCTGCTCTCGGGATCGATGCCGCGGCGAAAGAGCTCCTCGAGTTCCGTGTCGATCGCTTCCTCGCCGCGATGATTTCGATTGAGCGTTAGGAAACTAAAAGCCGGGAGATGCCCGTGATAGAAAACCAGCGGGTGACGTAGTGGAATCGGGGCGTCATGATATGCCTCTGCGACGGTCATGGAGAAGATATCGTCGGTTCGCTTCCGATTCTGCCGGTACGCGCGAGCGAACATCCTACGAGACACCTTTTGCGGCGGCGGCCAAGTAGCTCTCCATTTCGCGAGTCGAGAGCGCCGGAGAATAGAGAAAACCCTGAGCGAGGTGACAACCGTAGTCGCGCAAGAAGATCGCTTGTTCGGGGCGCTCGATTCCTTCTGCGACGGTCTCGAGCGCGAGATTGTTCGCCATGCCCACCAAGGTTTTTACGATGGTCTCATCCTCGCGTTCGCGTCCGATTCCGCGAATAAAAGAGCCGTCGATCTTCAGGACATCGAAGGCGAATCTGCGAAGGTACGCAAGCGAGGAGTAGCCCGTTCCGAAGTCGTCGACCGCAGTACGCACGCCGTAGCCTTTTATTTCACGAACGATGGAGATTGCTTGTTCGACGTCGCTCATGGCAACGCTTTCGGTGATCTCCAGTTCCAGAAGGTTCGCGTCCAGGCCGGAACGGTTGAGCGCCGAGACGATCTCGCGGGCGAGATGACGGTGGTGGAGTTGGCGTGCCGAAAGATTCACGGCGATCCGCAGCGGTCCATAGCGCCGCACCCATTCCGCCGTCTGTGCGGTCGCCGTTTCAAGAACCCAGCGACCCAAAGAGACGATGAGTCCCGAAATCTCCGCGCTGGGGATGAAGTGTCCGGGTTCGATGAGGCCGGTTCCCGGATGCTGCCAACGAACGAGCGCCTCGAGCGCTACGACCTTCCCATCCGTCAGGTCGATTTGAGGCTGATAGTAGACGACGAATTCATTTTTCTCCAAAGCGCGCCGCAACAATCGCTCTTGGGAGAGACGCATGAGAATCGGCGATTCGAGGGTGGCGTTGTAGAAGTAGAAGCCGCCGCGTCCGCGGTCTTTCGCCCGCGACATGGCGATGTCGGCATTTTTTATCAGCGCGTCGCCATCGGTTCCGTCTTCGGGGTAAACGGCGATGCCGACGCTTGCCGATAGGAACTGCTCGAAATCTTCGACCGTGAAGGGCTCTTCGAGGGCGGCGATCGTCTGTTCGGCGATGTCGCGCAGACGATCGTTCGAACCGGCATCGTCGATGACGATTGCGAACTCATCTCCGCCCATCCGGGCTACCGCCCCGAGCGAAGAGAAGAGACTGTCAATTCTGGTGGCCACAGCCTGTAAGAGTTGATCGCCGAGCCGGTGCCCGAGCGTTTCGTTAATATCTTTAAAGCGGTCGAGTCCAAAAAACAACACGGCAACGCGCTGCATGCGCAGTGGTGCCGCCTCGATCGCGTCGCGTAGACGATCTCGGAAGCCGCTTCCGTTGGGGAGACCGGTGAGAGCATCGAGATAAGCTCTGCGCTGCAAATGCTCTCGGACGTGGCTCCGTTCGATGAACGTTTGAAGTAAGGTGGCGATGAGGCCGAGAAATTCGAGATCGGTCTCCGTGAAAACACGTGCGACGTCGAGCTCGGTAAAGATTACCGCGCAGGCCCGAACGCCGCCGATATCGATTGGGACGGCGATCGAATCGATCGCGACCGCAGGTGCCGCATCCCCGTTGCTGCGAACGACTTTTTGCGCGATCTCGAAGAGCCTCGATTCGTTCGTCGCGTCGCTCGGTGCCTCCGTCGCCGCCATGACGCACGATCGCCCCCCGCTCGTGTCGACGATTGCCGCATAGCCGGCACCGAAAACGCGGCACCCTAGATGCAGCGCCTCGACCATGCCGTCGATCGGGTCGCTGGCGGTGCTCGCAATACTATAGAGGTCGGCAACGCGTCGGCTCTGCGTTCGCGCTTGCTCTTGGGCCGCGATTTGCAGCGTGATATCCTGGAGGATTGCGTAGATGCCGACGATTTCGTCGCCGTTGTATTGGGGAATGAGCGTCGCGTCGAGAGCGACGATGCTCCGATCGGCACGCAGGCAACGCAGGGGGAAAGAGGAGCCCTTACCGGAGAGAGCCATGTTGAAACGGCGCCAAGCGTCGGCCCGATATTCCTCGATAATAAAGTCGTCGAACGATCGGCCGAGAAAGCCTTCCATGTCGTAGCCGCCGATCCGAAGCGCGGCGGCGTTCGCCGCAGTTATCGTTCCAGGAAGATCGACGGCGATCACTCCATCGGGATTCGCTTCGAAAAGAGATCGCAGCCGCCGCGCGCTTTCATAGCGCTCGCGTTCGGTAGCGGCGAGAGCCTCCTGCTCGTTGCGTCGAGGCGTGTCGTCATGGAGTATCGAGTAGACCCCGGCGAACGCTCCGCCTTCAAAGAGCGGAACCGTTTTCACTGAGAGGTAGCGCGCATTCGACAGAGCGTCGTGGATCGTCACCTCATAGGCTTGAGTGATGCCGGATCGCGCACATTCGAAGTATCCTTCGTGCTCTCGGATCTTTTCCGCCGGCAGGAAGTCGCGAAAATGATGGCCGACGACATCCGAAAACGAAAGACCGGGAAGCAATCGAGCGGCCTCGTTGAGATCGGTAATATAGCCGTCGCGGTCGAGCATAAAGATGGGGTCAGGGTTGTCGGCGTAGAGCGCTCGGAAGCGAGCCTCGCTTTCGAGAATACTATCGCGAGCGGCGTATTCTCGTGTAATGTTTTCCACGAGCGATAGGATGGCCAATCCATCATCGTCTTGCTCGACCGCGCGCGTCCATCGGCAGACGATGGAGACTCCGTCGCCGCGAATGTTGCGATTGATATTGACGCGCTCGTGCTGCAGACCGAGTTCGAGTCGCTCGCTTCGCTCGATGACCGCAGGACGGTCGGCTTCATGGACCAGGGTGCTCTCGCCCACCGTTTTCCCGAGCATGTCGTCCGCTTCGAAACGAAAGAGGTTCCGAGCGCTCTGCGACCAGTAGGAGATCCGGAGCCGCCGATCCCAACCCACGATTGCCGATTGGGTATGGAGAAGCAGCGGCTCGAGCCGTTCGAGAAAATCGGCGTCGTAGATCTTTACGCTCATTGGATTTTACGCGAGATACTCTCGCAGGCCATGGACGCCGCCCTCGCGCCCGAATCCGCTTTCGCGAAAACCGCCGAACGGCGAAGCGGGATCGAAGCGATTGAACGTGTTGCACCAAACGACCCCGGCCTTAAGTTGTTGCGCGACGGCCATGTTTTTGCTCCCGCGCTCGGTCCAAACGCCGGCAGAGAGGCCGTAAGGCGTATCGTTCGCCTTCTCGATCGCTTCGTCGGGAGTGCGGAACGTCATCACTGCAAGAATCGGGCCGAATATCTCTTCGCGCGCGATGCGATGCGAGCTTTCGACGTTGGTGAAGAAGGATGCTCGATAAAAATAGCCGCGTTCCGGGAGATCGCAGCGTTGCTGGTGTAATGTTGCCCCCTGGTCGATGCCGCTCCGAACGAGCTCGTCGATCCGTTGGAGTTGCGGTCGTGAATTGATGGCGCCGACATCGGTGTTTTTGTCGAGCGGATCGCCGACGCGAAGACGATCGATCCGCTGCTGGAGGCGATCGACCACTTCGTCGTGCATCGATTCTTCAACGAGCAAGCGCGACCCGGCGCAACAAACGTGTCCTTGATTGAAATATATCCCGCGGACCACTCCTTCGATTGCCTGGTCTAACGGCGCATCGGCGAAGAGAATGTGAGCCGCCTTACCGCCGAGTTCAAGCGTCAAACGCGTTTTTCGACCGGCGAGAGCGCGGGCGATCTCGCGACCGACCTCGGTCGACCCGGTAAATGCGAGTTTATCGAGATCGTTTTGAGCGACTAAGGCGGCGCCGGTTGCGCCGTCGCCGGTCACGATATTGAGCACTCCGGGCGGAAGGTCGGCGTCCTGAGATATTTGCGCAAGAAGGAGCGCGGTCAGCGGCGTCGTTTCGGCGGGTTTGAGAACGACGGTGTTCCCGCATGCGAGAGCGGGAGCAATCTTCCAAGCGGCCATTAACAGCGGGAAATTCCACGGGACGATTGCGCCGCAGACGCCCAACGGCCTCGGCGATCGGCCGGCGCGGGCGATCCATTCGAGCTTATCTGCCCAACCCGCGTGATAGAAAAGGTGCGCGGCTGCCGTGGGAACGTCAAAGTCTCGCGCTTCACGTATCGGCTTTCCGCCATCCATCGATTCGAGGACGGCGATCTCTCGCGATCGTTCGGTAATCGCCCGTGCGATGCGATAGATATACTTTGCCCGGCTCGCCGGCTTCATCGGTGCCCACCAACGTTCGTACGCCTTTCGCGCGCTCCGGACGGCACGCGCAATATCCTCGGCGTCGCCGTGAGCGACCCGTGCGAGAACGCTCTCGTTGGCGGGGTTAACGCTCTCGTCGTAGCGCCCGCTCTGCGGCGCGACCCATTTGCCGCCGATAAAAAGCCCGTACTCGCTGCGAATGGTCGGTCGCGTACTCTCGGGCGCTGCTGCGTAGGCAAAGGAGCTCATAGAAACCTCATCTCAATCTTTCGGAATGCGCTCGGGACGCGTATAGTGCCCGGTACGCACCCGCTCCCTTTGCAGCAGGAGATCGTCGAGTAAGGAGCTGGCGCCGAGTCGGAACGATGCGGGCGACATCCATGACGCTCCAAGCGTCTCGTTGAGAATGGCGAGATATCCCAGCGCTTGTTTGGTGGTGCGAATTCCGCCGGCAAGTTTGAGTCCGCGACGCAGGCCGGTCCGACGAAAAAATTCGGCGAGCGCATCGCACATCGCCAACGCGGTTGGGAAGGTGGCGTTGGTACCGATTTTACCGGTCGAACTTTTGATCGTATCGGCTCCGGCTTCGAGTGCGATATCGCATGCACGGCGAATCGCCGTGTAACTCCCCAACTCGCCGGTCTCGAGAATGACTTTGAGATGTCGGTCTGCACATCGCGTCTTCACGGCAGCGATCTCGTCGGCGACACGGCGTTCGTCGCCGCTGAGGAATGCTCCGCGGTCGATGACCATATCGATCTCCTCGGCGCCCGCTTCGAGCGCCTGCTCGGTGTCGGCGAGCTTGACCGAGAGTGCGGCTTGGCCGGCCGGAAACGCCGTCGCCACCGAGGCAACGCGCACCGAACTTCCTCGCAGGGCGATGCGGGCGATGCCGACGAGATTCGGATAGAGACAGACGGCAGCGACGGCGGGGGCATCGCTTCCCGGAAGCGGAGTACGAGCTTTTGCGCAGAGCGAGCGAACCCGCCCCGGCGAGTCACGCCCTTCCAGCGTCGTTAGATCGATGCAGGATATCGCAAGGTCGATCCACTCTCGTTTCGTTTCGCCTTTAATCGAGCGCCCCGCAAGTTCGCCGGCGCGCGATTCGAGCATCACGGCGTCGACGTAGGCCGATCGCATCTACAACGTGCCGCGCTTCTCTTGTTCTTTTTCGATCGAAACGAAGAGCGCCTTGAAATTTCCCTTGCCGAACGATAGGCTTCCTTTACGCTGAATGATCTCGAAAAAGACTGTCGGCCGATCCTGCAACGGCTTGGTGAATATTTGTAACATGTACCCAAGGTCGTCGCGGTCGACGAGAATTTTGCGACGCCGTAATGCCTCGATATCTTCATCGATCTCGCCGACGCGGCTCCGTAGATCGTCATAGTAGGCATCCGGCGTGTCGAGAAATTCAACGCCGTTGTCGCGCAGGGCGTCGATCGTCTTGACGATATCGTCGGTCCGAATCGCTAGGTGCTGGACGCCCGCGCCACGATAGAAATCGAGATACTCCTCGATTTGCGATTTCTTCTTGCCGTGAGCCGGCTCGTTGATGGGGAATTTCACGCGATGGCGCGCGTCGCTCATGACCTTTGATTTTAGAGCGGTGAATTCCGTCGAGATATCTTTATCGTCGAATGAAACGAGTTGCGAGAAACCGAAGACCTTCTCATAGAACGAACCCCAGGCATCCATCTCGCCCCAACCGACGTTGCCCACGCAATGATCGATCGCGAGAAGATCGGGTTTCGCGGCGCGCGGAGCGCTTTTTGCGGCGGCAACGAATCCGGGGAGAAAGACGCCGTCGTATCCGTCGCGTTCGACGAAGGTATGAACGGTATCGCCGTAGGTGGCGATCGTCGCAAGAACCACCCGTCCGTGCTCGTCGCGGCATTCGCCGGGCTCCCGCACGCTGCGGGCTCCGCCGCTCACCGCCATCTCCCACGCGCGGCGCGCATCACGCACGCGAATGGCGACATCGCGAACGCCGTCGCCGTGCTCTTTGACGTGCTCGGCGACGGCGTCGTCACCCCGCAAGCTGGATGTGAGAACGAATCGGAGATCGTGCTGTTGCAGCACGTAACTCGCGCGGTCGTGGAGGCCGGTCTCCGGGCCCGCATACGCGACCTGCTCGAATCCGAACGCGCATTGGTAGAACTGCGAAGCCTGCTTGGCATTCCCGACGTAGAATTCAATATGATCCCAGTCGATCGTCGAGAGCGGAGTCGATGCGTCGGAGGCCTGCGTTGCGTGCGATGTGCTCATGGGCAACGTCTTGGCGGGCATGTCGGCAGGGCCCTTGTGCCCGCTCGGGCAAACCGCGCGAACGATGATGAGTGAGGCCCTCGCGCGGGTGATGTTGAGCGACCTGATCGATTACGCCGGGCTCTTCCCGCCGGCGAAACTGCCATTGGAGGCGGCCTACGACGAGTATCGGCGTCTACGGGGTTCGCAGCATGCCTGGATGCTGGGGCGTTTCATCGTTCCGTTTTCGCGCTTTGCGGAGCTGCTCGATCTCCACGGGGACGCGCCGCCGATCCCGCTCTCGGTCATTCTCGACGGAGATCGCGACTCGATTCTCTGGCTCAATGCACTCTCCGATTCGCTCGCGGTGCTTGCCGGGCATCTGCACGGGGATGCGCGCGTCGAGATCGCATCGCTGGAGATTCCCGTCCCCGCGCTCAAGGCCGCCCGCGAACGGTACGGCGCGGTGCTCTCGCAGATCTCCGCCCTGCTCGAGCGCACCGGCCTGCGAAGCTTGCCGTGCTACGTCGAATTTCCGCGCGATGCGCGCTGGGCCGCCGAGATGCCCGATGCCGTCGCGTCGCTTGCGAGGACGCGGCTTCGCTCGAAAGTTCGCTGCGGCGGCGTCGTCGCCGCAGCGTTTCCGTCGCAGGCCGAACTCGCCGCTCATCTTCAGAGCTGCGTCGAGAACGGCGTCGCGTGGAAAGCGACCGCGGGCTTGCATCACCCCGTCGCGCGCCTCGATGCGGCGACCGGTTTCGAGATGCATGGTTTCGTGAATCTGCTCCTCGCTTCGTGCATCGCGCTCGAGGGCGCACCCTTCGAAGAGATCGAAGCGGTCCTCGCCGAGCGAGCCGCCGGGGCCTTTGCGGTCGGTGCATCCGGTCTCTCGTGGCGCGGTCGGAACTGTGAAGCGGGATCGATCGAACGAACGCGTCGTGCGGGGCTGCTCTCGTATGGAAGCTGCAGCGTCGACGAACCGCTCGAGGATCTTCGGGCTCTGGGATGGTTAGCGTGAGTGCGCTCGATCTCGATGAAACGCACGACCCGAAGCGTGTCGCTTGGCTCGCCGTCGACGAGAGCAGCGATTTCCCGATCCAAAATCTTCCGTTTGCCGTCTTTTCAACGGCGGAGCGTTCGCCGCGTATCGGCGTTGCGATCGGCGAGTCGATCCTCGATCTGCGCGCGCTCGCCGAGATGGGACACCTCGACGGCGTCATCGATCGCAGCATTCTTTGCGGCTCGACCCTCAACGCACTCATGGCGGTTCCTCACATGCGACGGCGCGCATTACGTCGCCGGCTGAGCGAGCTGCTCCGCGTCGGAGGCGACCCGGCGTTGCGCGATCTCCCGAACCTGCTCTGCGACGCGCGCACCGCGAACCTTCATCTTCCGGCCAGGATCGGCGATTATGTCGACTTCTACTCGTCGCTCGAACACGCAACGAACCTCGGGCGGCTCTTTCGTCCGCAGGGAGAACCGCTGCTGCCGAACTGGCGCTGGATCCCGATCGGCTATCACGGTCGCTCGGCGACGATCGTTCCAAGCGGCACTCCGATTCGGCGTCCCTGCGGCCAGCGGAAGGCGCCCGATGCTGCTGCCCCAACTTTCGGGCCGAGCGTACGCTTAGATATCGAGTTGGAGGTCGGTTTCTTCGCCGGGCCCGGGAACGCACTCGGCGATTCGATCCCTGTCGAGCGCGCGCGCGAGCATATCTTCGGGTCCGTCCTGGTCAACGATTGGAGCGCGCGCGATATTCAGGCATGGGAGTACCAACCGCTCGGGCCGTTTTTGGGGAAATCCTTTGCGACGACGATCTCACCGTGGGTGGTCACGCTCGAGGCGCTCGAACCTTTTCGGGTAGATGGCCCGCCGCAGCAGCCCCCGCCGCTTTCCTATCTCGCGCAGCGCGAACCCGAGAACTACGAAGTCGCGCTGGCGGTCGAACTTCGCGATGCCCGCATGCGCGAGCGAGGCATCGCTTCGGCGACGATCTCGCGCACGTCGTTCGCCGCGATGTATTGGAGCCAGGCGCAGCAACTCGCACACGCATCGAGTAACGGGGCGGCCGTCGCTCCCGGCGATCTTTTTGCGTCGGGGACGGTCAGCGGTTCGGTCGCAGGGTCGCAGGGGAGTTTGATCGAGCTGACCGAGAACGGAACGCGACCGCTACGACTTCCCGATGGTGAGGAACGCCGTTTTCTCGAGGACGGAGATGAGGTAACGCTTCGCGGGCGCTGCGAACGCGCCGGCTATCGCTCGATCGGGTTTGGAGATGCGAGCGGCGTGGTGCTGCCGGCGAATCCTCCGAGCTCGACATAGGAAGCGCGATCGTCCGGCGAGTGACTTTTTACCGAACCCGTTAGGGCGAACTCGCCCACGAGCGATAGTAGTTTTCGTCCTCGCAGAGCGTCGCCGCTCGGGCCAATTTGAGCGGCGCAAACGTGTCGACCATGATCGCAATTTCGTCGGTCTCGCGTTTGCCGAGGCTTGCCTCGACCGCGCCGGGTTGCGGGCCGTGCGGTGCCCCGGCTGCGTGGAGGGTTATCGAGCCTTCGACCACGCCGCGACGACTCATAAAGTTGCCGCTTACGTAATAGAGCACTTCATCGCAGTCGACGCTGGAATGATTGTACGGAACGGGAATCGCGAGCGGGTGATAATCGAAGAGCCGCGGCACGAACGCACAAAAAGCCGCACCCGGAGCCTCGAACGTTGCGTGCGCCGTCGGCGGTTGATGGAGTTTCCCGGTAATCGGCATGAAGTCGAGCAGGTTGAAGGCGTAGGGATAGCAATATCCGTCCCACCCGACGACATCGCAGGGATGGTTTTCGACGACGTAGATTGCGTTTCGGCCGCGATTCGTCACGCGAATTTCATATGCGCCGACCTCGGTAATCGGAGGAGCGAGTACGGGGCCGCGAAAATCGCGTTCGTAATACGGGGCATGCTCTTCGAGTTGTCCGAACTCGTTACGATACTTTCGCGGAATCGTCACCATGCCGGACGATTCGTGGACGACCATGTCGGTCGGTTCCTCGGGAACGATCCGCCAGGTCGTCCCGGTCGGCAGCAGCACGTAATCAAGCGGACGATAGTCGAGCCTTCCGAACGGCGTCTCGAACGTTCCTTTGCCCCGGTGAATGAAGAGCAGTTCGTCACCGCCGACGTTCCGGTAAAAGCTCGCCATCGGTTCGCGAGCGGTCGCCATCGAGAGCAAGAGATCGTCATTACCGAGTATCGGGATGCGCGAATCGACGGCATCGCCGGAGAGCATGAGCTTCCCGGTGAGAAAATGCCGATTGCGGAGCGGATCGTTTTCGTGAAGCTCCACGCGCGAGCGATGCCACTGGCGCACTTCGCGCGTCGCCGTGGGCGGGCGTTCGTGATAGAGCAGCGAGTAGACGCTCTCGAAGCCCCGAGTCGAGAAGAGCTCTTCGGCATAGAGTTCACCGTCGGGGCGACGGAATTGAATGTGCCGCTTCTCCGGCAGCTCTCCGGCTCGTTGATAGCTCGGCACTCCTACGCCTCCGGGGCGCGTTCGGTTGCGACGAATCCGTCGCGGTGGGACCCGTCGCAGAACGGCTTGCTCTTGGAGTGGCCGCAGCGGCAGAGCGCGACGTTCTCGCCTTCGACCCGATACGGATGTCCGTCGACGTCGGTGATCGTCACCGGGCCCTTGACGAGATAGGGGCCGCTCTCGCGGACTTTGATCGTTACGTCAGCCATGGCGAGGCTGTTCTTCCCGTCGCGTCGCGAGCCCCGCAATCGGCAGGGAGCGGTGATGCCGCTGCGAAGGAGATCGGCAAATCAAGCAAGGGGGTACTCTCTCGATGAAACACCTTCAATACACCGGATTCCTTCTCGCTCTCGCTTTGCTCGCGCTCGCAACCGGCATCCCGGGAACGAGCTCGGCACGCGCGGTTGCCGCCGTGATGAAACCGACCCCGACCCCAACGCCGGTCGCCTTGCAATACGACGAAATCGCGCGCATGGTGATGCCCTCGATGACCGCGCCGCCGCCGGGAAGTTTCGACGAAAGCTATCGTCGGCTGAAGGCGATCGCCGACGCGACCCCGTCCCCGGCTCCCGCACATCACGGTTTCCCGAGCTTCGGCGGCTTGATCGCTCGCGGCATGATGAAGCATGCGATGGGCGGTGCCGCCTCCATGCAATCGATGATGGCGATGATGCGCGACGGCACGCTCGAACGCTTCACGTTCTATAAAAACTGGGTCCGTACCGATCTGCCTTTACAGCATACCGCGACGATCCGGAAGTGCGATAAGCATGAGACGATCGAACTCGATCTCGCGAAGAAAACCTATCGTATCATCGTCGATCGCGCGGGTTGCATGGGAGCGCCGGCGGCGGCGCCGGCGCCGGTTCCGAACATGCCGGGAAACATGACGAACATGGCACCGGGCACCGTCGACATGGAGCTCTCGGCGAAACGCATCGATCTCGGCTCGAAAGAGCTCGGCGGATATTCAACGCAAGGTTCGCGCACGACGATCGCGATGAACATGACCCACGCGACCGGATCCTGTCATGACGGCTCGTCGCAGATGACGATCGTACGCTATATTTCCGGGATCCACACCTGGCGCGCATACTGTCCGTTGCCGCCGATCCCGAATGCACCGCCGACCTCGGTTCGCGCAGCGATGGCCCGCGGGGGCTGCAAGCCGCACTTCGTGAGGAACGGCGATGCCGGTGCCGTAATGGCCAACGATCGGTCGAAGTTGACGCTCTATCGTTTGATGGAGATGGAGAGCGGCTCCGGAGGGAGCGTCGGATCGCTCCTCGAGCGCGGGAATATCCGCTGGCTCTATCGACCGGAGGCCGAACGGCTCTTCTCGATCCCCAAGGATTTCACGCAGGCACGTTCTTAGCAGAGCGGGTCGTCAGGGGCTCGAACGCACCGGAGCCTTTGGGCGCATCGCTGCCGGGACGCTGAAGAGCCCGGTCAAGCGTGCTCTCGCAATCGCGTGGGCGGTGGCGAGGTGCGCGAGATGCTTTGCGGTGAGGGGAGCGTCGCCGCCGAGCGTCGCCCGGTCGAGCGCGTAGAGCGTGAAGTGATAGTGATGCACCTTGCCCGGCGGCGGGCAGGGGCCGTCGTACTGCTGCCGATGGGACGAACCGATCGCCTGGCGGCCGGGAACGCGGCCACCGGCTGGGATTCCCCGCACGCTCGCGGGGATATCGTAGATTCCCCAGTGCCACCACCCGCCGGGTACCGGGGCATCGGGGTCGTGAACGACCAGCGCGAAGCTTTTCGTTCCGGGAGGCGGATCGCTCCAGTGGAGTTCCGGCGAGCGATTCTCGCCGCCGAGCGCGCGACAGAGAAACTCTCGGGGTACGCGGGTCGCGTCGGAAAAGCTCAGGCTGTGCAGTTGCAACGAAGAGTCGTTCCGCGAACCGCCGAGAAGGAGCGCTGCCGCTGCGAGGAGGGCGAGGGAAGCGTGTAGGCCGCGCATGGGAGAGCCTTCATCGCGCCTCAGGAGCACTCCCGTTGCGACTTCTCTCGCTTTACCGGAGCTGGCGCCCGCGTGCTATCATGCGCAGGCCATGATGGGGGCCGGGCCTCGCGCGGCGCGCCCTCGTCAACCCCGCCAGGCCCGGAAGGGAGCAACGGTTCGCGAATCGGTGCGGGTGCCGCGAGTCAACCCGGCTTCCGTCGTGGTATTGACGAGATGAGGTCTACGTAAGGAGAAGATGCTGTCAAATCTTTCGCCCGAGCTGCTCGCTGCGCTCGCTTTGGTCGGCCTGCTCCTCGGCGCAATCGCGCTCGTCGCGGCGATCCTTGCTTTCGTGCGGATGGGGAAGAGCGTTCCCGCGTTGGTCAAGTTGGTCGGCATTCATGACGATCTGCTCGGTGGCTCGGGCGGGCGTGCCTCGGAGCGAATCGCCGCGCTCGAACGGGCTTTAGAGGCGACCCAACGGCATGCCGATGAAAGCGCCGAACGCATAACGACGTTGGAAGGGCTCGCGCGGCTCGACCTTTCGCTCGTCGGGTTCGTTCGCTACGACGCCTACGACGACACCGGATCGAACCTCTCGTACGCCTTGGCACTGCTCAATCGCGAAGGCGACGGAGTCGTTCTCAACAGCATTTATTCTCGCACCGATACGAGAACCTACGGAAAGAGCGTTCGCGCATTTCGCTGCGAGAGCAATGCCTCCGATGAAGAGAGCGCCGCGATCGAACAAGCAAAGAATTCGGCGACGCATACGGCGATCTCGGGGGCGGCATAGCGATGTTTCTCGACCGGTATCATGTGAAGTTGGTGCCGCAGAACGGCGAGCGAATCTGGCGTTTCGTACTCTCGCGCCGCGCGATCGTCCTCACCTGTACCATCGTTGCGCTCTTGGTGATGGGCTCGGCGATCGTCGCACTCGTTACCGCCGGGTTGGCGCATCGCGAAGTGTCGCACCTCCGGGTGGTCGCGCGGAATCAACGGCGGAACGTGACCTCGATCGATCGTCAGACCGAGCAACTGCGCACGACGCTCGAGCGCGTCGAACGGGAAAACCAACGTATCGAAGCGGCGATCGGGATGCCCGTGCATGCCGTGCGGCCCGTTCGCGTCGTGAGAAAGGCGCCGCATGCGGGCTCGAAGGTGAGTCTCGTTCGAGCGCGACTGCGCGAAATCGCCCTGCTCGCCGCGCGTGCCGCGTCGCTCTCGGAGCGTACGCGCAATCAAGCGTCGCGCGTGCTGAACCTCGGGAACATTACGGCGATGGCACAGGCGGCGCTCGTCGCACATATCCCGTCGATCGATCCCGTTGCGGGGGCCCCGATCGTCGGCTGTTTTTGCTACCGCACCTATCCCGATGTGGAATTTCACGAAGGCGTCGATCTCGGTGCGGACTGGGGCGAGCCGGTCCGTGCTGCGGCCGCGGGAGTCGTTACGGCCGCCTCGTATGACGGTGGATACGGACTGATGGTCGATATCGATCATGAGAACGGCTATGTAACCTGGTACGCGCATCTTTCGAGCGCCGATGTCCGCGTCGGCGAGCACGTGCTCAAAGGGCAAACGATCGGCCGGGTCGGCATGACCGGTTTTGCTACCGGCCCGCACGTGCACTATCAAGTCATGCACGATGGTACGCCGATCGACCCGACGCCCTTCCTCGACGGCATTCCACGGAATGTCATCGCCGATAAGTCGTAGAAGCTCCCTCACGTGAACGCTATCGCCTGCGCGCTCGGTCCCTTTTTGCTGGAGTTGCTCAACATCTACATGATCGTATTGGTCGTCTATGCGGTCATTTCATGGATCCCGGACCTGCAGGGAGCGTGGGTTCGCTACCTCGCCGCCGTCATCGAGCCGGTGCTCAATCCCATCCGTCGCATCATTCCGCCGATGGGCGGCTTCGATATTGCGTTTATCGTGTTGATCCTGCTCCTGCAGTTCGTCGTTCGTCCGGTGATCTTCTCGGCCACGCTTCACGCCTGCGCCTTCTAAAGAATTTCGTATGGAGAAAGCCACCGACCACGCGCATCGGCTGCAGACGATCGCCAATACGCGCAACTTTTGCATCATTGCCCATATCGATCATGGGAAGACAACGCTCTCGGATCGCCTTCTGGAGATGACGAAGACGATCGAGTCGCGCGTCTTGGAGGAGCAGCAGCTCGATGCGATGGATCTCGAACGCGAGCGCGGCATTACGATCCGCATGCATCCGGTCACGTTGCGCTATCCGGCGCTCGACGGGCAGATCTATCGGCTGAATCTCATCGATACGCCGGGGCATGTGGATTTTTCGTACGAAGTCTCACGATCGTTGGCGGCCTGCGAGGGAGCGCTGTTAATCATCGACGCGGCGCAAGGCATCGAGGCGCAGACGCTGGCGAATTATCATCTGGCGCTGGAACACAATCTTACGATCGTACCGGTCATCAATAAGATCGACTTGCCGGCCGCCGATCCGGAGCGCGTGATGGCCGAGATCGAGGAGCTCCTCGTTATCGAACGCAGCGAGTGCATCCTCGCCAGTGCGAAGAACGGCATCGGCATCGAAAACATTCTCGAGGCGATCGTCGCGCGTATCCCGGCACCGCAGGGGCATACCGATCTCGTTCGCGGGCTCGTCTTCAACGCTCAATTCGATCCCTATCGCGGCGTCGTGAGCTACGTTCGCGTGGTCGACGGGGCGATTGAAAGCGGAACGAAATTTATGTCCATGGCGCACGAACGCGTCTACGAATGTACCGAGGTCGGGCTCTTCGCCCCGCAGATGCGCCCGACGAAACGGCTTAGCATCGGCGACGTCGGCTACGTCATTGCAAACGTGAAATCGTTGGGCGACATCGACGTCGGCGATACGATCACGGCGGCGAATAATCCGGCGCACGTCGCTCTTCCCGGATATCGTAAAGCGGTTCCGATGGTCTTCTGCGGCCTCTATCCCAACGAAGGCGCCGCATACGATGCGCTTCGCGATGCCTTGGAGAAACTAAAGCTCAACGATGCGGCATTGGTCTTCGAGCCCGAGACGTCGATCGCGTTAGGTTTCGGCTTCCGCTGCGGTTTTCTCGGGCTCCTGCACATGGAGATCGTGCAAGAGCGCCTCGAGCGCGATTATTCGCTCGATTTGATCGCTACCTCGCCTTCGGTGGTCTTTCGCGTGACGCGAACCGACGGCACGGTCGAACTCGTCGATAACCCTTCGAAGCTGCCGCCGGCGAATCTGATCGCGCAGCTTGAAGAACCGTATGTAAAGGCAACGATCATCTCCCCGCCGGATTACGTCGGTGCGATCATGGAGATCATTCAGGCGCGTCGCGGGGACCTGCTGAATATGGAATATCTCCACGACGGACGCGTTATTCTGAGCTACGAAATGCCGCTCATCGAAGTGATCGTCGATCTCTTCGATCAGCTGAAGTCGCGTACGAAGGGCTACGCCTCGCTCGATTACGAACCGATCGGCTATCGTCAAGGCGATCTCGTCAAATTGGAGATTCTCCTCAACGGCGAAGCGGTTGACGCCCTTTCGTTCATCGTGGCGCGCGATAAGGCGTCGAACCGGGGGCGTCTGTTAGCGGAGAAGCTCAAGGAGCTCATTCCCCGCCAGATGTTCGAGGTGCCGATTCAGGCCGCGATCGGCGGAAAAATCGTCGCCCGCGACCACGTACCCACG
>JAJYRI010000153.1 GCA_021794175.1 bacterium | reverse complement strand
ATCTCGCATCGACATCATCGGCGTTGACGTGAACGATCGGCACGTCGAAGCCTTTCGCGAGATCGGATGCGTAACGCGTCGAACGGTCGTCGTGCGGATCGGTGGTGAAGCCGACCTGGTTGTTGGCGATGATATGAACGGTGCCGTCGGTGGTGTATCCGGCGAGCGACTGCAGGTTGAAGACTTCGGAGATGATGCCTTGCCCGGTGAAGGCGGCATCGCCGTGAATGAGAATCGGCACCGCGCGATTGCCGTCGCGCACCGGAGCGCCCGCGCCGTGATCGCTCTGCAACGCACGCGCCGAGCCTTCGACGACCGGATCGACCGCCTCGAGATGGCTGGGATTGTGAGCGAGAATCACCGTGATCTCGCGCCCGCCATGCGCGCGATAGATGCCGGTTGCACCCTGATGGTACTTCACGTCGCCGGTCACGTCGTCGTCACCGACTTCGCCGCGTTGGTGCGCCGCTTCGAATTCCCCGAGCAGTTCGTCGTAGGGAAGATTGACGACGTGCGCGATGACGTTGAGGCGACCGCGATGCGCCATGCCGAGCACGGCGTTGCCGACGCCTTCGGCGGCAAAGCGCTCGAGCATCTCTTCGAGCATCGGTACCATCGCATCGAGCCCTTCGCCCGAGAACGTCTTCTGCCCGAGATACGTCTTGCGCAGATAGCGCTCGAAAGTCTCGCCGCGCGTCAAGCGTTCCAACAAGCGTTGTTGGTGTTCGCGCGAGAGCGGCGTGCGGTGCGAGCCGGTCTCGATCGCATCGCGCATCCAGCGGCGCTGTTCGCGATTGGAGATGTGCTCGAATTCATATGCGAGCGACGAACTATAGGTTTCGCGCAGATGCGGCAGCACTTCGGCGAGCGTGTTGCCCGGCACTTTGACGCGCAAGACGCTGGCGGGAATCGCGTTCTGCATCGCGTGCGTGAGGCCGTAGGTTGCCGGATCGAGCGACTCATCGCCCGGCGGCGTCGAACCGAGCGGGTCGAGATTCGCCGCGAGGTGGCCGTGCGTGCGATAGGCCGCGACGATCGCCGCCGCCGCCGCAACACCGCGCATCATCTCATCCGAAGGCGCGCCCGAGGAGGCGCTTGCAATCGGCACCGGTGCCTTCGCACCGAGTTGCGGCGCGGGGCCCGCAACGAGTCCGAGCGTCGAAAACGCGCGTTCGTAGAACTCGCTCTCGCCTTGCAGCAAGCGATCGATGCGGCGCAAGAATTCACCCGATTGCGCGCCCTGGATGACGCGGTGATCGTAGGTGTTGGTCATCTGCATCACTTTGCCGATGCCGAGGCTGCGCAGCGTCGTTTCATCGACGTTGGTAAAGCCGGCCGGGTAGCCGATCGCGCCGGTGGCGAGAATCGACCCTTGCCCCGCCATCAGTCGCGGAATCGACGCGACGGTGCCGATACCGCCGGGATTGGTGAGCGTGAGGCTCGCCCCCGTGAGATCGTCGGCGACGAGTTTATTCTCGCGCGCCTTTGCGACGAGTGCATCGTAGGCCGCAACGAAACCGGCGAAATCGAGTTTATCGGCGTTCTTGATGACCGGTACGACGAGGAAGCGCGTACCGTCTTTGCGTTCGCTATCGACGGCAAGCCCGAGGTGCACGCCGGGTTCGACGCGCGTCGGCTTCCCGTTCTCGTTGCGGAAACTGTAGGTGACGAACGGCATCTCGCTCGCCGCTTGCACGATCGCAAACGCGATGAGATGCGTGAACGAAATTTTCTCGTTGCGTTTCGCCGCTTTGATCGCGGCGTTGAGCTCGCGACGGCGCGCGTCGAGCATATCGACGCCGAGCGTGCGGAACGAGGTCGCCGTAGGAATGCTGAGGCTCTGCTCCATGTAGCCGACGAGCGCGGCGGCGGGCCCCTGCAGCGGCGTGCGTTTTACATCGGCGCCAAGCGGCGGCTGCGGCGCGCCTTTCGCGGCTGCGGGGCGCGCGTTGCCGTTGCGCAGTGCCGCAGCGATATCGGCGCGCAGCACCATGCCGTCGGGGCCGCTGCCGGGAACGGCGTGCAGATCGAGTTCGAGTTTGCGCGCGATGCGCTGCGCCTGGTGCGACGCGGCGAACGCACCGCTCCGTGCAGGTGCGGGGCTCGCTGGGGCGGCGGGCTTTGCAGCCGGTGCGGCTTTCGCCGGAGCTGCCGAAACGGCGGCGTTCTCGTCGAGGCGCAGCAACACCGCACCGACGGCGAGCGTCTGCCCCTCCGAAACGAGGATCTCGCTAACGACGCCGGCGGCCGGAGCCGGAACTTCGACGTCGACTTTGTCGGTCGTCACGTCGACGAGCGGATCGCCTGCAGCGACGGCATCGCCGACCTTCACGCGCACCTCGACAACCGAGCCCTCGGTGACCGACTCGCCCATCTCCGGCAGCACGACATCGACGATCTTCGGCGGGCCGGAGGGGGCGACGAGCGTAGCGGCCTTCGCGGCGCCGTTCGCAGCGCCATTGCCGGCTGCGGCCTTCGCGGAGGTATCGATCTCGGCGAGCAACGCGCCGACGGCGATGCTCTGGCCCTCGTCGCCGTGCAGGCTGGCGATCACGCCGGATGCGGGGGCCGGCACCTCGACGTCCACCTTATCGGTGGTAACGTCCACGAGCGGCTCGCCCTGGGCGATATAGTCGCCGACGCGCTTGCGCCACTCGACGATGGAACCCTCGGCGACCGACTCGCCCATCTCCGGGAGGGTCACCTGCACCAGGGTGTCAGCCACGTTGTCGATTCTCCGTCTTTCCTGCGTATTAAAGCGATGAACCGTAGTTATACGGGCCCGCGTCGCGCGAACCCCTCGATTCTAACGCTCCTCGGCGCGGAAACCTACGACCCAAGCCACGGGGGCCCGGGAAGGAGCGCCCGCCCGTTCCCCCGCAACGGCGGGGGCGATGGAACTGCTGCGCTTCGAGGATCTCGAGTGTCGGTACGGGGCGCGCGATGTGTTCGCGGGGCTCGGCGGCGTGCTGCGCGACGGCGAGCGCATCGCCCTGGTCGGCCCGAACGGAGCCGGAAAATCCTCGCTGCTGCGGATGCTCGCCGGCGTCGAT
>JAJYRI010000044.1 GCA_021794175.1 bacterium | reverse complement strand
GTGTGCTTTTACTCAGCGTTGAACGCGCACTCAGGCAGCACGCCTCCGTATCCCTTCGTGCGTCCCACGCGGAGTAACAATGGCTCATATTTGATTATCACTTTTGTGGCAAATCCCTGAAAATTCGCTGAATGGATACGTCATGTCATATTCATGCAGCATTAAATCAGGCCTATCCAGCACATAGTTGACAATCATCCCTTGTATGGGTCTATATGTCCACTTAATCGAAATATCGCCGAAGGTTGCACTTTGGTACGGCCCTGATCGTATGCTGACGGCATGTTGCGCTGGATCAATCCGCAATATCACGTCGAAGTTAGGACCACGTGTAGGAACCGTATCTTCGTGCACATTGCACACAAGTAAGATTACCTTCGCGGAATCGCGCTCGGGAGATTGAGCAGCCAGTAAAGCCAGAAGAAGGGTAAAGGTCCAGACGCGCATTTCAGCCTCTTTAACGCTAGACTACAACCACACTAGATGACAACTTGCGCTAACCTTGATCAGCGTTCATGCGGCTTCACGAGTTACAGACCGGTTAATTGCGCGAGCTTCGCAAGCGATGCACGCAACATTCGCCCGTTCTTTGAGTGTGGCCGTCTCCCTGCACGAATCGCCTGAAGCGTCGAGCGCGGCAACCCGCTCAGGCGCTGCAGCTCCCGCATTGGCATGGTCTTGAGCTTCGGCAGGATCACGGTTGCCCACTCGCCCGCCTAGGATCGGGGTACTCGATATATGGTGTCACGCCCGCCCCGGCCCCCTGCTCGATGCTCTCGAGATTATTGGATTCCTTGCCGATGTAGCGGATTTGCCCAATTCCCACGCGCCTCCGTGCGAGGAGCCCCGTCGTCTGCTTGCCTGCCAGGGCTCCGGTCGCATCGGCACACTTCGACTCGGGATGGTATTCGTATTCTCGGAGGACATCGCCGTAGCTCTTCACGCGTGCTTTGTGGCGGGTTCCATGGGTTCCGGCGGTCGTAACGCCATACGCCTTTCCGCCGTATTAGTCGATCCACGTTAACTTCTCCCAACGCCGTGCGTCGCTCTCATACGGTGCGATGAGATGGAATTGTTCTGGATCGGCACCGATCGGATGCCTCATCGGCATAACCTGACAGCTGAGGAGATAGTTAAACGGTTTTATTTGCTGCAGGTAGGACTTCCCGGCATTACAGTCTTGCAAGGGCCGAAGTACCGCTGGGCTGCTCACCGTGATGCGCCCGATCGCCATGCGCTCTTCGAAACCCAGGGCTGCCGTCGGGCATTAGTCCACAAGACAAGAAACGATCCGAATGGTGGTCACCGAAAAACCGGAAGTTCTTTTGCCAGCTCGTTCACGGGTATCAACGTATCGTGTTCCCGCGCGATTAATGCAATGCCGTTACCCTGAAGGATCTCCGAAACCCAGGCTACACCATTCCGAAGGCCCGATCCGAAGGCGAGGACTGGCCTCGCCCCTTTTAGTTCTGCCTGATATCGTACCGAATAGTCAAACAACTGACCCATACCATAACGCATTCGGTCGACGGTCGATGAAGGGTCGTTAAGGCTTTTTACCTCTATCAAGAACTGTTGCCTTTCAAAATTTGCAAGGAGGTCAACATTATTGTTGTATAAGCACGAGCCGCCATTTTCGTCCACCGCGCGTTTCAAGAGGCGCACGGTATCCTGATGATCACCGCGCGCTCTTTCTTGCAGTGCCGCCGCCTCGCACACGTCGGGCACGGAACCCTGTGATGGTCGGTAACCCGTCCCCTCAGGAACCACGTCCAATCGGCGAAAAGCATCGGTCGGCGGCCTCAGCAGGGGCGATGCCCGTCCCGCGATGACGTCATCGACAGTCGGCGCTTGAGCAAATGCGATCCCCGTTAATCCCGCCGCATCAAGAATGCGATGGAAGTCGAGGTCATCGATATATCTGATGGACTTTCCCTGAAACGCGTCGCGTGTCTGAAAACGCGACTCGTACATCCTTCCAGATTTATCAACGTATGGAACAAGATAAGCAAAAGGAATTGATTTACGTATGGCGACGTACCGATGGTTTGCATCGGACGGGTCGTCCCAGACTTCACCAAGTTCACCACAACCGAAGTATGTACTTGCTTGGTTGGGGGGGTGCCCCGCGTGACGGCCGGTAATATACGAACTTGTCGCCGCTGTTAATGCGGTCAAAATACTGTACAGGGTAGTGGTAGACAACGAATTCCGTATCCTTGTATTTCGGATCGTCTCGCCAGCTCTTCTGCATCAGAACGACAGGCATAATGGCAGCTTCCTCAGCCGCGAAACCTAACCTTGGTCGTGCGGGGGGTCATTGCAAACCAGCGACAGAACCACACGGCGCTTTGGCAGAGCGCATAACGAGTGGCGCTAACCGACCCAATGCCGGCCGGTCGTCGCGAGAGAGAAATGCGGACACAAGAAAGCTAGCGACGCGCCACTTGAAAATGTACCCGTCCAATAATCTAGACTTATTGAGAAACATGATCCAGCTGCGCACTCCTAATAAGCATACAGTGCCGTTCGGAACCCTTACGAATACCGTCGCTTGCGGTTTCGAGGGAACATAAAACGATTACGTCTTCGTCAAGACCTTGCACGGCAAGCGGAAGGCAGATGTAATCGGGATACCGCTGGCGCAATCCATTAATGCAAAGCTCGAACCGTTCCGCATTTAACGTCCCGTCATTCGAAACAACGTAACAAGGCATTATGTACCGCGCGGTGCGCCAGCTCTCACCGATTATGAGATCGGCGATTGTCACCTGTATGGTTTCAGCCATTCCGAAGCCCGACGGGACCTCGATGTTCACGTCGATTTCTCTCGACGCGAGTCGTAGGCCAGAAAAATTCTCCACGAGGCGGTTCGCGTGAACAACATCAAGCAGTTCACGTGGGCTCATTTGTCCGCACGCCCGTCGCTCACAACCCGTTACATCATTTACCTTATATTCAGCAAGCATCGCATCAGGAACGAAACGAAAATTCGTGCGAAGTGCGAAGCGGTAGTGATCCGGCGCGTCGCTCATAATCCGCCACTCGAAATCACGTGGCGCGGTGGCGCGAATGCTCCGTGGTAGCGGTTGTTGAAAACCGTACGCGACGTAGAAATCGCCTAGTTGATCGGCTACTGCGTAGCCGAGTTCGTCCGCCGCCGCCGCGACATCGGCGCTCCTAAACGCAATCTCGCGTACGTCGCCAGTATAACGTCCGAAAAACAGACGCTCAGCGACGCTTGCGAACTTCGAGCGCGGAAGGGGCTTCTGAGCAATCACCTGTCACCTCCGTCGGCTGTGCTTCCGATAGTCTTCGATTTCGAGGAAATCTTGCGAACGCCTCGATCGCTGCGGCCCTTGTCAGCAGCGCCACCTGGAGTGATGAGATAGGCGAAGGAGAACGCGATGACCGCACAACCCCACGAGGAGCGCACCTCACGCCTCGAAGGCGCCTACGAACACGCCGACCGCCTAAACTCGCTCGACGCGAATCTGGGAGAGCTACGCAGCGAACTCCGCGACAGCCTCGGCGGTCTCCGCACCGAGATGAACGCTGGCTTCGGTTCGGTGGGCGAGGGTCTCACCGCGCTCCGTTCCGAGATGAGCGCCGGCTACCGTTCTCTGATCGTTGCAATGACCGGGCAGACCGCGCTCATCATCGGCGCCGTTATCGGCGTCGCGTTAGCGATGCATCGCTAACGAAGCGCGGAACGGGGCCGCCCCTACCGGTCGATCATCGCCATCTGCGGGGCGCTATAGCGCGGCCCGGCGATCTTTTCCGGCGCAAGCGCTGCATCGAGCGCCGCCATTTCGCCGGCGTCGAGCGCGATCGCCGCAGCAGCGACGTTCTCCTCGAGATAGCGGCGCCGCTTCGTTCCCGGAATCGGGACGATATCGGGGCCCTTGTGCAGCAACCACGCAAGCGCGATCTGCCCCGGCGTCGCGCCCTTCTTCGCTGCGAGCTCGCGCACCGCGGCCGCCGCGCGCATGTTCGCATCGAAATTCGCGCCTTGGTAACGTGGATCGTTCCGCCGGAAATCTCCCTCGGCATACTCCTCGGCGCGCTTGGCCGTACCGGTGAGAAAACCGCGCCCCAGCGGCGAGAACGGCACCAAGCCGATGCCGAGCTCGCGCAGCACCGGGATGATCTCCGCTTCGAGGTTGCGCTCCCAGAGCGAATACTCGCTCTGCAAAACCGCAATCGGGTGCACCGCATGTGCGCGGCGAATCGTCTGCGCGCCGGCCTCCGACAATCCGAGGTAGCGCACCTTGCCCTCGCGCACCAACTCCGCCATCGCGCCGACCGTCTCTTCGATCGGCACCGCAGGGTCGACGCGATGCTGGTAGAGCACGTCGATGCGATCGGTTGCAAGCCGCCGCAGCGAACCTTCGACCGCTTCGCGCACGTGCGTGGGGCGGCTATCGACGCCGTTGATGCCGTTCTCGCCGAAACGAAAACCGAATTTCGTCGCAATCGTTACCCCATCGCGCCGGCCGTTTAACGCACGCGCCAGCAATTCTTCGTTCGCAAACGGCCCGTAGGCTTCTGCGGTGTCGAAGAACGTCACGCCGAGTTCGATCGCGCGGTGCACGGTGGCGATCGATTCCCGTTCGTCGCGCTCCTCCGCCGTGCCGTACGATTGGCTCATGCCCATGCAGCCCAGGCCGATCGCCGAAACCGTCAGCCCCGGTTTACCCGGCGTTCGCATCGATAACATCGTCATTCCCATCCTTCGAAAGCGCGTTCCCACTCTGTGAACCGCGTGCATCCGGAAAGGGTGCCACGGGCGCGGCGTTTGACTTGTAAGTACAGAGTGAGTACACTATACACCTCAGCAGGGAGGTTCATCGATGGCCATAGCGCGTACGGCCCCGGGTAGCAAAGAGGTGCGGTTTAACGCTCGTTTGTCCGAGAAGCAGAAGGCTCTTCTCCAAAGGGCCGCCGATCTCAAAGGGATATCACTCTCCGATTTCATCCTTGGAACGGCCCAGGATGAAGCGCTTCGCGTCATCGAAGCTCACGAAATCGTTCGGCTTTCACGGCGTGACGGCGTTGCATTTCTCCTTGCTTTAGAGAATCCGCCGACCCCACGAACAGAGGTGGTTAAACGCTTTAACAAAGCGAGAAAACACCGCGCTCGGTGATCGACGATTTAATCTTCGAGCCGCTCGGCGAGTCTCACGTACGAGCGGATTTCACCTGCTCCGGTGATGAGGGATTGCTATTACAAACCTACCTCCGGGACGACGCCCGGGCTTTACGCGAACATCGCAAGCACGTTGCAGCCGTTCACGTCATGGTCCGCGCTTCCAATCCAGGCCGAATTTGCGGCTACTCCACACTCGCCAGTGCCACACTGGAACTCGAAGAACTCCCGAAAAGCGTTCGCCGGACTTCGCCGCGCTATCGGCCGATGCCGGCGTTAAAGCTTGGGCGCATCGCCGTCTCCGACGATTTTCGTGGGCACGATCTCGGCACAATCCTCATTGAAGAGGCATTCAGGATCTGTGTCAGGCTACGGGAGTCGATCGGTTTCGTCGCATTACTTGTCGATGCAAAAACCGACGAGCTCGTGAAATACTACGAAACACGTGGTTTCACGCGCTTTCCTGAACGTCATCGTGGCCTCTACATTATGCAGCCGACCATGGCGCAAATCCTCGGCGACATCGGCGCGTAGCCGACCCCGCTCTCCCGCCTCTTAAGTCCCAAGCGCCGAGAATCTCGACGAAGCCCTTGGCAGCTCGAATTTCTGCTCCGCCCCCTAGACGCCGGCACCCTTTTTCGTGATAGGGTAGTGGAGGTACGATTATGACTGCATACCCGTGGGAACCACGCATGTCGCGTTTAGAGGGCGCATTCGAACAAATCGTCGAGCGGCTCGGCGATATGAACGCGCGTCTCGAGACGCTCGAGATGAAGACCGACGGAAATTACCACGCACTCGACGAAAAAATTTCGGCGCTCGCCGCAAACTTCGAGTCGAAGTTCGCGGCGCTCGACGCTAAATTCGAGTCGAAGTTCACGGCGATGGACTCAAAATTCGAGTCAAGGTTCGCAGCGACGGACTCGAAATTCGAGTCGAAGTTCAACTTCCTCGTTGGATTGTACGTGAGCTCCACGCTGACAATCGTTGCGGTCGTGCTCGCAGTGGTGTTGCCCCTCTACAGCCGCCTGCCGCCGCTCCACTAGCGGCTCGGGCGTTCACCCCGCGTCTATCGTCGCTTCGCCAACACCGAGAGTTCCCAACGGTAACCGTCGGGGTCGTGAAACCACAGACCCATATTCGGCGAACCGGTAGCTTCGGGGCCGATTTCATCGCCGGGATCTTCGACGCGCACGTCGTTTTTTTTTGAGCCAATCGAGCGCCCGACGCAACGCAGCCATCGACGGCAGATGAAACGACATGTGCCCGATCGTTCTCGGGTGCGGCACGCCTTCGCTCAGCACGATCGTCACGTTTTCGTTGGTGAGGCCGACGTAATCTTCGCCTTCGAATATCCGCTGCAGGTCGAAAATGCGCTCCCACCACTCAGCGCTCTTTTTCGGCTCGCGCACCGCGAGCCCGAAGTGACCGACTGTTCCCAGGGCTATCCGTCGTTCCACCTGCTACCAGTCCGCGACCGCCGCGAGAAAGCCTGCCCCACTCCCCTCGATACGCCGCTTTCGCGGCTACTCGGGACGACAGGAGGCAGGCTACTCGGGATGACGGGGACAGGCTACTCGGGGTGCAGAGGAATCAACGCCTACTCCCACTGCCCCATCATAAAGAGCGCGTCGTTAAGTCCGGCGGTCGCAATCTTAAATGCCGGATTGCCGGCCCATTCCACGAGTTTCGGCGGCGACTTCGTGATGCTCAGCGCCGACTGCACGAGCCCATTGAGTTTTCCCGCAATGTCGCTTGCGATAAATTTTACGACGATTTCGGTAATCAAGGGAACGAGCGGTCCAAGGAACCAGAACCACCATGGAATATCGGCGCTGTGGCTGGAAATCGGATTGGGGTCGCTGTGGATAATCAATGTTTTGCTGCCGGCATCGAACGTCGTTGCGTTTCGAACGAGCATGTAAAACGACATTGAAATCCCTGCTTTGAGGTCGCAATTGCCGCGAATTGTCGTCTGAACGAGGTCTCCCGCAATAAGGAGTTCGAACTCGTGAATTTGCGGATAATAGGTAATCGCCCCCGAGCGCACGGATTCGGTCCCAAACGAACGGGTGTTGCGAATTACTTCTTTCTCGGGGAGATACATAAAGACGTCCGGGGCCGTCGAATATGCAGTGGCCAACGACGGTTTGATGACGTTTCGAAGAACGAGTTCTCGCGATATGACGTAGCTCCCCGACATGCCGGACCGGAACGTGCTCGGATCGATTTGTCGCTCTAAGTGCGATATATCACGATCGGTGGTAACGCTGAGAACCCCAAGGATTCCGCCACCGTCACTCTCGCGCGGAATGTATGCGAAGTCCGAACGCTTGGGAGCGAGCCACGAATCAACTCCCGGTGGGATCGGGCTGACGTGGGCAAACACGAATTGAATGCTCCCAGCATTCTTCACGAGAAAGTCGGCCATCGCAACGCCAAGCAACGTCTTGGCGACGGTGGTCAATTTCCCCGACGGGTCGATCACCTTAACCGGAACGACGTCGCCTTCATGCGTTGGAGGAAGGCTCGACCCGATTTGGGTCATATTAAAACGCAAGTCATCGGCCTGGGTCTCGGACTGTCGAAACATTCGTAGATCGACCGACGAGATTACGCGCACGCCTGCGAGATCGTATGCGAGCACATCAAAATTACGCCACGCAGGGCGGTATTCTTCAACTCGCGGATCGACCGTGCCGGTTCCGATATTCAACGTCCCGGTTTTTATTTCGAGTTCTAGATAGAGATATCGGACTGCGCCGCCCGGTACAATGCTCCATCGTGCAAGCTCCCCCTCGGCAACGACCGGGGGATCCGTTCCAGGATCCCCCTTGAAGTGCATGGGTAAGTTGCCTTGACTCGACGCCAACGCGGTGTTGACCTTATCTATGGAAATTTGCGAGACGGTATCCCACCCATATGTACGCATTGTTTATGCTCCCTGGAGGCTCTGCGTATTTATGTGCGGGTCTCCGCCCAGCTGAAACGCGCCGTTAAGCAGTGCTTTGCTCAACGTGAAATTCGACTCGGCGCCCGGCCAATTAATCGGTGCCGTGGCATTCAACACCATCAGGTCGATCGGTGGAAGCGCGCTCGCAGCCCCGCCGCCGGCAACTTTTGCGATAAGTTCCGGCGTGGCCGCAGCGAGGCCGGCGACGATGGCGATAATCACGCACGCAATGATGATTTTCACCGCGCCTTTGATAACGACACCCGCTACAACACCGGCGACGGCACCGGCGATCGAAACAATGAGTTCGGTTATCGTCACCCACTCGTCTTTGTCGATGTACGAGCTAGTGCGTGGAGGGCGCGTCTCTTTAAAGTCGAGCGTTTGCTTTCCATCCGGCTTCGTCACCACGGTGATCGTTTGGTAGGCGGTGTTTTCCACGACACTTCGGATGCCCGGTGATATGTTAATCACGGTTTTCGTGTAAAGTTGAATTTCGTCGCCGACTACTTGAATGGTAAAATTATGTATGAACGGCGTATACGAAATACCGTTGACGCTCACTTTGTCGCATTCGATCAACTCGGCATTTTCGATGATCGTGTTGTTGGCGCGCAGCTTGAAGCTACTCGTAGTTGCGTGTGGGAACCCCTTGCTCAGGCCGGGAAGAATTACCTTCTCCATGTATTTCGACATGGCGATATTGAACCCGGCCCGAGTGCCGTCTGGTATCGATTTTGGTGCGAGTTGATTGGTTAACCCCTCGGCGCTGTCATTGTCGGTCATGCAGAGAACGCCGAAATAGCTATTTTCAGGAGTCGTTCCGTCGAAATAACCATAACCCGTATAGGTAGGTTTCAGCCACTGAAATTCTTTGTGGGCGGCAACCTCGTTCAGGCTTACCGTCGAGAAAATATACGCGAACCGAACGAGATTCGCATTGTACCATTCTTGCAAAGCGCCGATCATTAGCGCGCGCACGTAGGTCGGCGGCGGCGTTGCAGAAAAGACGAGGTTTTGAACGACGACCGCCGGGTCAACTTCCGAGCGATCGACCGTATCAACCTTGAGATCGTCGACTTCCACCGCATCGTTCGCCTCAGCGAGGGTCGCGGCCGAAGGAGCGGTACGGCCCGGCTTTTGAGGTATGTATTTCAGCTTTACCGAAATATAGGCAGTTGAATTTGCCATGCTGTACGTCGTGCCGCCCGAGGTCATTTCGCCTTCGGGAATGGGCATGGACAAGAACACAATACCGCCCGAGCCGCCTAGGGCGATTTGCCATGCACCAAACTTCCCCTTGATCTTATAATTCATACCGGGATCGATTGTTTTTTCGAAGTCCGTCGGATATGCACCTGAGCGCCGTAATACGGTGTTCACGTCGGCAACGCGAAGGGCGTAGGTTGTATCCCAGCCGAGGGTTGTTACCTCCGAGCTGATTTCCGAAGCCATGAGCGTGTCACGGCGACGAAAGGGGGCACGAGGGAGCTCGTGCGCGCTGAGAAGAGCAAGGTCGGCGTCGGTTAGTTCCTCGAGCCGATCCAACGTAATCATTGTAGACATTCGCGAGTTTCCTTTTTTAGTTGGGGGAACGAGGTGTAGACATCAATGTCCCCCAGACCAATCGCACCCATTTGAAATGTCCGAAAACAATTCAATCGCGTCTTGATGAATCAAGCACGCTACGCGAACGATGGACCCTACAGCCTCTGACGGCGAATTTGAAGATCGTTATTCGAGCACCCTTTTGCGTCTTGGGTTCTTAATGTTTCACGCAAACAACGGCGTTCGCTAGCTCGTCTTTGTCTGCAAGATAAGCGTCGTGGACCGGTGCAGCGCATAATCTCGCCACACTGTTTCCGACGCATCGATTACTCGATTCGCCGCGTTGCGCGATTACTCGATCGCGTTCGGAATCGGCATACCGCGCTTGAGATCGAGTGCGTAGCCGGAGACGGCGAGATACGCGGCATCGGCGACGCGCGCAAATTCCGCGTTGAGCCGCCCGAGCGCGTCACGAAACGTACGCGCCGACGCATACTCCGGCACGATGCCCCAGCCGGTCTCTTCGCTGACGACGATCGCCGAACAGCGCGCAGCGGCAAACCCCGCAACGAGCGCGCGGCAGTATTCCGCGAGCGCATCGCCGCTCGAACGCTGCATCTCCGCGGCAAGCCAGGTGCCGAGCGAATCGACGAGCAGCAGATCGCCCTCACCGTACGCTGCGGGTAGCTCCGCTAACGCGCGACGCACTTCGCCCTCGCATTCAACCGTCGGCCATGCTGCGGGCCGCTCGCGGCGATGGCGAGCGATGCGCTCGCTCCACTCCGCATCGTCGGGATAGAGCGCGGCCGTCGCAACGAACGTCACGCACTTCCCCGACGACTCTGCGAGATGTAGTGCGAAGCGCGATTTTCCCGAGCGCACCGGACCGGTAATAAACGTCAGCGCCACGGCACCCCCCCGATCGCAACGAGCAGCGCGACCTCCACCAAAACGATCGCCGCGCCGTACACGTCGCCGGTAACAACGTCGCCGAGTCGACGCGAACAGCCCCACGCAATCGCCGCCGCGAGAACGAACGCCGCCGGCACGAGCAGCAGCGCCGATGGCGAGATCGCCGCCGCGAGCAGTGCGGTGCCGAGCGTCAGCACGGCGAAGCCCGCGAACTCAGCCGGCGTGTCGGCGTCGCGTGAAACCGATGCGGCGTACGCATAACGAAAGAGCCGCAGCAACGGCACCGCGGCGAGCCGTGCGAGCGCACCGCTAAACGCCAGCGCGAGCACGAGGTGCGCCGGAGCGATACGCTGCAACGCGGCGACCCAGAAGAGCGCGAGCACCACCATACCGACGACGGCATAGGTTCCGTGTCGCGGATCTTTGAGGATCTCCAGGCGCCGCTGCGGCGGAGCGCTCGCCAACACGCCGTCGCAGCAATCGAGAAAACCATCGATGTGAATCGCGCCGCTCAACAAGACCGCTGCCGCGAACGCGACGAGTGCGGGCCAGGGCTCGGCCGCCCAGCGCGCAACGAGCATTCCGGAAGCGCCGCTCGCCGCGCCGATTCCGGCGCCGACGAGCGGCAGCATAACGATCGCAAGCCGATCCGGCGGCGATGCATCGGTGCGGCCGAACGGAATCACGCTGAAGTAGCGGATCGCGCTCGCCGTTGCTCGTGCGCTGCGCTTTAGGATAGCGCCGGCTCCTCGTGCGCCGTTGCAACCCCCGCTTCGGCGAAGGTCTTCATCTCGCGCACCATGCGCGCCGCCGCCTCGATCAGCGGCAACGCTAACGCCGCGCCGCTTCCTTCGCCCAAGCGCAGTTCCAAATCGAGCAGCGGCCGCAATCCCAGCGCGCCGAGCGCGAAGGCATGTCCGCGCTCCTGCGAACGATGGGCGGCGATAAAATAGCCGGCAACGTTCGGCTCGATACGCGCCGCGAGCGACGCCGCCGCCGACACGATAAAACCGTCGAGCACCACCGGTATCCGCGCCGCTGCCGCCGCCAGCATCGCACCCGCTAAACCGAGAATCTCGAAGCCGCCGACCTCGCGCGCGCAGCTCCGCCAATCGTTACGATCGCAACGCTCCGCACCGGCCTGCACGACGCTGCGTTTACGCGCGTAGGTTGCATCGTCGATGCCGGTACCGCGCCCGACGATCTCCTCGGCGTCGGCACCGGTAAGCGCGCAGATCAGCGCCGCCGCGCTCGTCGTGTTGCCGATCCCCATCTCGCCGAGGGCGAGCACGTCGATCGCGCCGCGTTCGCGCACGCATGCGAACGCCGTTGAACCGGCTTCGAGCGCCGCATCGAGCTGCGCGTCGGTCATCGCGGGCTCGCGGAAGAAATTGCGGGTTCCCTTTGCAACGCAGAGATCGAAGAGCCGCTCGTGCGTCGGCAACTCGGCCGCGACGCCGAAGTTCGCAACGTAGAGCTCGGCATCGACGGCGCGCGCGAATGCGTTGATCGCCGCCATCTCGGCGAGAAACGCGCCGACCATCTGCGGCGTCACCTCGCTTGGATACGCGCTCACGCCCTCGGCGGTGATCCCGTGGTCGCCCGCACCGACGAGTACCGCGCGACGTTCGTAGTTGCCCGCAAGCAGCGGCTCGCCGGAGATCGCCGCGAGCTGTTCGGCGAGCGCTTCGATGCGCCCCAAACTGTGCAACGGCTTGGTAAGTTGGTCGATCCGTTCGCGCGCCGCTTGCGCCGCACGCGTGTCGGTTGGAGCGATGGAAGGTAGGTGAAACATGGCGAGCCTTTCTTAGCGAATCGTGAGATGGGTGGAGCGGGGGTCGAAATTTTCCCAACCCGCACGCAGCAGTTCGGGCGTGTTTTCATACGTCGCCGGATAGCCCAAGCAAAGATAGGCGATAAAGCGCCATCCTTCGGGAACATCGAGCGCGCGCTCGACTTCGCGCGGATCGAGAATCGAGACCCAGCCCATGCCGATGCCGCGCGCGCGTGCCGCAAGCCAGAGCGTGTAGATCGCCATCGTCGTCGAATAGGCGCGCGTCTCGGGCATCGTTTTTGCGCCCAAGCCCTTCCCGGTATCGGTCGCGTCATCGCAAAACGCCGCCAAGTGGATCGGCGCTTCGCGGAACCCGGCGAGCTTTAACCGCGCGTAGAGTGCGGCGCGTTCCCCGTCGTAACTCGCAAGCGCATCGGCGCTTGCGCGTTTGAACGACTCCATCACGACTCCGCGTCGTTCCGCCGAATCGACGCGCACGAAACGCCACGGCTGCGAGAAGCCGACCGACGGGCTCAGGCGCGTCAGCCCCACGAGTTCGCTGACGACGGCGTCGGGAACCGGATCGCTTTTAAAGCTGCGCACGTCGCGACGCGATTCGAAGAGCGTGTAGAGATCGCGCTGGAACGATTCTCCGAAAACACCGGGGACGGTCATGTGAATTTCTCCATTTCTGATAGTGCATGAAAGGCTTGTACGAGGCGTTCGTTACTTCTGCGATCCTTGATGCCGACGCGCACGAACGAGCGCGCGGCGAGTCCTTCGTAATCGCCGCAATCGCGCACGAGGATTCCCCAAGAACGGATGAGTCGTTCGCAGAGGCGTTCCCGTGCGCCCCACGACGCGGGAAGTTCGAGCAGCAGAAAATTTGCAGCCGACGGTAGCACCCGCACGCCGAGCGCGCGGAGATCGCGAGCGAGCTCCTCGCGGCGATCGGCGTTCTGTGCGATGCTCTCCCGTTCGAAGGCGCGATCGCCGAGGGCGTGCGTTGCCGCCTCGAGTGCAAGCGTGCTCGTGGGCCATGACGGCAGAAATCCGTCGATGCGGCGCGCGACGGCGGGTGCGGCGACCGCATAGCCGACCCGCAACGCCGGCATCGCATAGAACTTCGTCACCGAGCGCAGCACGACGAGGTTCTCCATCGCCGCAGCCTCGGCGACGAGCGATTCCTCGGGAACGTAATCGATGAACGCTTCGTCGAGCAGCACCAGGCACTGCACCGCAGCTGCGGCGTGGACGATCGCGAGCAGATCGGCACGCGAGGCCAGCGCTCCCGATGGGTTATGCGGATTGGTAAGAATCAGCACGCCGGGAAGCTCGCGACGGAGCGTTGCAATCGTGCGCTCGCTATCGAGCCGGAACTCATCGGCGTCCGCGAGCGCAATCGTCTGCACGCGATGCCCGCAGGCAGCGAGGGCGCGGCGATACTCGCTAAATGCCGGTACCGGCAGCAGGCAATGCATCGGCGCGAACGAGCGCAGCACGGCGTCGAGCAACGCCGCACTCCCATTGGCGATAACGAGCGCCTCTGCGGGTACGCCGTGGCGTTCGGCGAGCGCGCGTTTCAGCCGCGATGCTTCGCGATCGGGATAGGCGGCGAGCGAACGCACGAATCCTTCGGAATCGGCGAGCAGCGCGCGTACCGCCGCCGGTGCTCCCAGCGGATTGAGGTTCACGCTGAAATCGAGGATATCGGCGGCGTCGATGCCGTACCGCGCGGCGATGCGTTCGCTTTCGCCGCCGTGCGTCGGACGCGCGATATTACGCGAATGCATCGCGCGCCCCCAACAATGCCGATGCAGCGACCGCCAGCAGCGCGGCCGCGAGGCTGACGAGTTCGCGCGCGCGTCGGATATCGTGCGGATCGGGGGAACGAAACTCCGCTCCCAATGTCGCGCCGTCATACGCGACGCCGCCGTACGTGTTGTAGCCGCCCAAACGCACGCGCATCGCGCCGGCGATCGCCGCTTCCGGCCAACCGGCGTTGGGGCTGCGGTGCAAACGCGCGTCGCGCCGAGCGATCTGCAGGCTGCGCGCCGCATCGCCACGCGATATTCGCGCCGCCGCCGCGAGCAAGAGCGCGCTGAGGCGCGCCGGAAGAAAATTCGCTGCGTCATCCAACCGCGCGGCGAACCAACCGAACGCGCGATACGGCGGCTCGATATGCCCGATCGTCGAATCGAGCGTGTTGACCGCTTTATAGGCCAGCGCGAGCGGCGCGCCGCCGAGCAGTAAAGAACAGAGCGGCGCAACGATGCCGTCGCTGAGACTCTCGGCGAGCGTTTCGATGGCGGCGCGCGCGATCTCCGATGCATCGAGGCGCTCGGTGTCGCGCCCGACGATCCGTGCGAGCCGTCGACGGGCGAGCGCGAGATCGCCTGCAGCGAGCGCCGCTTCGACCGTCGCAACCTCCGTCATCAGGCTGCGCCATGCAAGCGTACTTGCGGCGAGCGTCACCTCAAGCGCGCTTCGCGAATTGCCCGCACGCCGTAGGAGCGCGGTGGCGAGGCGATAGCTTCCGCCGACGACGGCGAGCGCGGTCGCGATTCCGGCGATCCGGCCCAGCATCGGGTGCTCGCGAATCCCGCTATCGCGCGCGAGCGCATCGCAACCCGCGGTCGCCGCGCCGATCGCTTGCACCGGGTGCGGCAACCACTCCGGGTCGCCGACGGCGATATCGAGAACGAGCGCTGCGAGAAAAATATCGGTGCGAATCACCACGCACGCGACCACGGCGGCCCCGGGTGCTCTTCGTCGCGCAAACGCGCGTCGATGCCGTTTCGCGCCTCGACGACGCGCGCGCAGAGCCAGAGCACGTCGCTGAGGCGATTGAGGTATTCGAGCACGCTCGGTTGCACCACGCCGCCGCTGGTGACGTAGCGAACCGCCGCGCGTTCGGCGCGGCGGCAGATCGCTCGCGCCGCGTCGAACGCCGCAGATTCTTTAAACTCGCCGGGGAGCGACCAATCGCGCAGGATGTTCGGTTCCGCTTCGAAGCGCTCCACCAACGCATCGAGGCGGTGCACCATCTCCTTGCCGATGACGGGAACGGTCTTCTTCGAAGTCGGCTTGGTCGAGATCGCCGAACCGATCGGAAAGAGCTCGCGTTGAATCGTGCGTACGATTCCGCGAATCTCTTCATCGCTGCACGAGCTGCGCGCGATGCCGATAATGGTGTTGAGCTCGTCGATCGCTCCGTACGCTTCTACCCGCGCGTCGGCTTTCGATATTTGTTCGCCGCCGCCCAAGCGCGTAACGCCGGCGTCACCTTTTCTCGTGGAAATCGAAGGACACAAACCGCACCACCTTTTTCGCGAGGCGTACCGAGAGCAAGCGTTCGTTGCAGTATCCTGACTCGCGGATCCTCGCTATCGTTCCAAACGCCTTCCCGCCGATGCAGTGACGTTCGGAAGCTCCCCGCTTACAGTGGCGCGACCGTCCCGGAGTTCCACCGGGTTCCTGGCAGCAAACGCTTCGAGGCTTAGCGTTTCGTTACGAACGCTCCTCCACGCTCTTCACCCGGCGCAGCAGGATAGTTTCGCAACATCCTTGCCGAAGCCGAGCGCAGCGAGCTTGATTCCTTCGACGGTCGTGAGATACGGGAAGACCGTATCGGCGAGGTCGGTAACGGTGAGTCCGTGCTTGAGCGCGAGCACCGCGGTTTGAATGCTGTCGCCGCCTTCAGGCGCGACGATATGCGCGCCGAGCAATCTTCCGCTCTCGCCCTCCGCAACGAGTTTCACGAATCCGCGCGTATCGCGTGCGGCGAGCGCGCGCGGCAGATCGTGCAACTCCAAGCGCACCGCCTGCACGTCGAAACCTTGCGCACGCGCCTGTTCTTCGGTGAGCCCGACGCTTGCAACTTGCGGGTCGGTAAACGTGACGCGCGGCATCGCGCTTGCATCGTAGCGGCGCCCGCCCGCGCCCAAGGCGTTGTCGACCGCTAATTTTGCGCCGTACGCCGCCATGTACACGTAGAGATCGCGCCCGGTGACGTCGCCCGCGGCATAGGTGCCGGCGCGCGTGGTTTGCAGGCGTTCGTCAACCTCGATCGCACCGTCGGAACGCGTGCGCACGCCGACATCGGCGAGCCCGAGCCCGGCGGTATTCGCCTGTCGCCCCGTCGCAGCGAGCACGCGCTGCGCGTCGAGCTCTTCGCGGCTGCCGTCGGCATTGCGCAGCACGAGCCGCACGCCGTCGCCTTGCGCCGCGATGCTCTCGTACTGCACGCCGCAGCGGACGTCGATACCCTCGGCGCGAAGATATTCCGCCAGCGCCTCACCGCTCTCGCGCTCTTCGGCCGGAAGCAAATGCGTGCGACAGAGCAGCGTGACGCGCACCCCGACGCGAGCGAACATCTGCGCGAGTTCGCAACCGATCGCGCCGCCGCCGATGACCAACAGCGAACTCGGAAGCGCGCGCAGATCGAGCGCGCGCGTGCTGTCGAGCCACGCGACATCCTCGATGCCCGAAATCTCCGGTCGACGCGGCGAGCTGCCGGTCGCGATGACGATTTTATCGGTTGTTAGTACGGTTCCGTTGACTTCGACGCCCTCGGCGCGCATGCGCGCACGCCCGGCAATGTAGCGAACGTTCTCGTACTCGGGAAGCAGGTCGCTATATTTCGCCTTGCGTAGCGACGCGACGAGTTCGTCTTTTTGCGCGATGAGTTGCGCCCAATCGTCGATTGCGGCGCGACCGCTCGCGCCACGGAAGCGCGCGGCGTCGCGCGCGGAATAGAGCGCCTCAGCGGCGCGAATCAGCGTTTTCGAGGGCACGCAACCGACGTTCACGCAGGTGCCGCCGATGGTGCCGTCGCCGATCAGCGTGACGCTCGCGC
>JAJYRI010000043.1 GCA_021794175.1 bacterium | reverse complement strand
CGCCCCCATCGCTTCTCGACGAACTCGCGGCACGCGGCGTCGCCGTGCATGCCGTCGGGAAAATCGGGGATATCTATTGCGAGCACGGTATCGCGACGACCGTGCGCGTAACCGATAATCGCGACGCGATGGAAAAGACGTTCGGGCTGCTGGAAGCGACCGAGCACGGATTGATTTTTACGAACTTGAACGATTTCGACTCGAAATACGGTCATCGGCGCAACGTGCGCGGCTATGCAGGGGCGTTGGGCGAACTCGACGCGCTGCTTCCGCGTTTGGAGAGTATGCTCGCACCTGACGATCATCTTCTCGTGACCGCCGACCACGGTTGCGACCCGACCGCGCCGGGAAGCGACCACACGCGCGAATACGTCCCCTTCATTCACCGCAGTGCGGCCCCCGGCGCCGATCTTGGCATCATCGACGGCCTCTTCGCCGTGGGGCGCACCGCTCGCGCCGCGTTGTTGGCATAGCGATGCAAGAGGTAGGCGAACGCATCGTCATGGTGCAGGCGGAAGAACTTCCGGCCGCGAGCGAGCGCCGCGTTCCGCAGTGGTGGTGGGGCGCGAAACGCGCGACCGATATCGTGCTCGGCGGCGCGCTCGTGCTGCTCACTTCGCCGATCGTTGCGTTGGCGGCGCTTGGTGTTTTCGCGGTGACCGGCGGCGCACCGTTCTACGGCCAGGAACGCATCGGTCGCAACGGCAGGCGTTTTCGCATGTGGAAACTGCGCACCATGGTGGAAGGCGCGCACGAAATGCGCGACCAGTTGCTGCACCTTAACGAAGCGAGCGGCCCGGTCTTCAAAATTCGCGACGACCCGCGGCTCCATCCGCTTGGGGCGATCCTGCGCCGCAGCTCGATCGACGAATTGCCGAATCTGCTCAATGTGGTGCGCGGCGATATGGCGCTCGTCGGCCCGCGCCCGCCGCTGCCCTGCGAGGTTTCCGAATACGATGCGCGGGCGATGCGCCGCTTGAGCGTGCCGGTCGGCGTGACGTGCCTGTGGCAGATCAACGGTCGCTCCGACGTGAGTTTCGACGAATGGATGGAACTCGATAATCGGTATATCGAGAGTTGGACGCCCTGGGGCGACCTCGAAATCATTCTGAAGACGATTCCCGCCGTTCTGCGAAAGGACGGGGCCCATTAAGCCGCAGCTGCGCGTCATCGCCGGCGCGCGGCGCGACCCATCCATTCATGCCGTTGCCGCTTCGACGCTCTTCATCATGGCGGCGACGCTCGGTTCGACGATTTTGGGCTTTGCGCGCGAAGTGGTGAACGCGCGCTATTACGGCACGCGCTGGGAGATGGATACGTTTCTCGCCGCGGCGACGATTCCGACGATTCTGTTCGGGGTTTTTAACGGCGCGTTGGTGAGCGCGCTGGTGCCGGTGTTCTCGGAGTATCTCACCAACGACGACGAAAGCAGCGCGTGGCGGCTCTGCAACACCGTCATCAACGTGCTCGCAGTGCTGCTGGTGCTCTGCGCGGGCATCGGCTGGCTGCTCGCGCCCTATTACGTGCCGCTCATCGCGCACGGTTTCCAACCACCGCAGATGGCGGTGGCGGTGCGCATGACGCGCTGGCTGATGCCGAGTATCGTTGCGGTGAGTTTGAGTGGTGTGCTTTCGGCGATGCTAAATGCCTATCACAAGTTTCGTTGGGCCTCGCTTACCGGCATCGCGATGAACCTCGTAACCGTGGGCTGCGTGGTCGCGCTCACGCACCGCATGGGGATCTACGCGGTGGTGCTGGGAACGGCGCTCGGGCTCTTCGCGCAGCTGTTGGTCCAGCTACCGCCGTTTATCGGGCTCCGCCGCTACCGCCTGGAAATCGATCTGCGCCATCCCGGCCTGAAGCGCATCTGGGAGATGCTGGGGCCGATCATGGTCGGCTCGGCCGCCGGGCAGCTCGCGTTGTTCTTCGATCGTTTTTTTGCGTCCACGCTGCCGCCGGGTTCGATGGCGGGCATGAATTATGCGACAAAGCTGGTGAACTTTCCGCAACAGATCTTCGCGGCGGCGATCGCAACGGTGATCTTCCCGCTGCTCGCGCAGCATTTTGCACGAGATAACCGCCGCGCGGTCTCGCGCAACGTGAACCTCGGGCTGCGCCTGGTGATGTTTATCGCGATTCCATCGGTGGTCGCGTTGAGCGTGCTCGCCCACCCGATCGTGCAGACGCTCTTCGAACGCGGGCACTTTACCGCCGCTTCGGTGCTGATCACGCAGCAGATGCTGCCTTTCGCTGCGATCGGCCTGATCGCGTTAGCGGCGAACGTCGTGCTGACGCGCTGCTGCTTCGCCTGCCAGGAGAGCGCCTGGCCGGTCGCGATTTCGGTCTTCACGGTGATGCTGAACATTTTGCTGAGCCTGCTCTGGCTGCCGACGCTCGGCGCGCGCGGCCTGCTGCTCGCCAACTCGATTAGCCAGAGCGTGCAGATGCTGATGCTGCTCGTGCTGGTAAGCCGGCTGCTGCACGGCTTTGCCTGGCGCGACCTGCTTCGCGCGTTTTTGAAGATCGCGACGGCGGCGACCGCCATGCTGCTGGCGCTAAACTGGATCGCCGCGCTCGGCGTTCACCCGGAGGCCACGCTGATTTCGCGGTTCTGGTTCCTCTTCGGGCAGATCGCGATCGGCGGGGCGATATTCGTCGCAGTGGCGATGGCCCTAAAGGCCGAAGAACTGACCCTCGCAATCCAACTCATCGTCGCGAAGTTCGAACGCGGCACCGTTGGGCCGTATGAGAACCGCGAGGCGCCGATCGCATGACAAAAGAAGATGATTCCGGCCGAAGCCAGGGATATAGTTAATGATGCTCGAGAAACTTCGCCGGTTCTTCATACTTTTAACATTTATTAGGGGCATTTTTAATGTTTGACGGGAAGTTGTCAGTCATACTCCCTGCGTATAACGAGTCGCATCGAATCGAGGAAAATATACAGGAGTGTTGTGATACGTTTTCGTCGCTTGGGTATGATTACGAAATTATTGTCGTCGACGACGGGAGCTCCGACTCGACGCATCTCCGCGCTCTAGGGGCCCGATCGAAAGAGCCGGGACGCGTGCGCATCGTGCGCTACGAAAAAAATCTCGGTAAGGGAAACGCGCTCATTTGCGGCAGCGCCTACGCTAGCGGAGATATCGTTGCGTTTGTCGATTCCGATCTCGAATTACACCCGCGTCAACTTCCATCATTTATTGAAACTCTGGTTACGAAGCCGTGTGATGTTGTGATCGGCTCAAAATTGCATCCGCTCTCCGATGTCCAATATCCTAAAATACGTAGGCTTTATTCGTATTGTTATTACGGACTCATACGCATTCTTTTTGGTTTGCCTATCAAGGATACCCAAACTGGCTTAAAAGTATTTCGCAGAGAAGTTCTCAATGACGTTCTGCCCCGTCTATTGGCAAAGCGTTTTGCTTTTGATATCGAACTGTTGGTTAACGCGTTCAATCGCGGTTTTAGATTAACGGATGTGCCCGTTACCGTACGCTATTCTCGCTCCTTTGGGCGAATTGGAATTCGTGATATAGCGAAAATCTTTATCGACACTATGGCGATTTTTTACCGAAGTAAAATTATCAAATATTATGACGGCGTACAAGCAAACATGAGCGATCTCGAATGCGTACGGTCGTCACGCGAACTTTTTGAGTACGAGATCGTTGCCTAGATGAGCTACAACCGGAAAATTGCGATCGTCATTCCAGTCGGTCCGGCACACGATCGTTTTATTCGCTGCTTGAAGTCGTGCCAGGCAATCGTGGACGACAATTTTGTGACGGTCGTTGTGAGTGATGCGCCGGTCGACGTTGTTGGCAACTACGGTGCAATAAATGTCGTCACAGGGTCGGTGGTCATGACGGGGCCTGCGGTTAAGCGCGATTTCGCGGTTGCTCGAATCGCTGCAGATCTCTACGCGTTCCTTGATGACGACGCTTACGTGGAGCCTGATTGGCTTCAGCGTGTTAGAAGGGTTGTCGCGGCGAACCCTGAGGTCGCAGCGTTCGGCGGACCCGGCCTGATGCCCGACGATCAGTCCTTTAGCGAGGAATTAAGCGCGGCGACGATGGAATCGAACTTGGGAGGCGGATCCATCAACTATCGCTTTCGAATGCTGTCGAAGCGTTTTTGTGATGATTTTCCCGCATTCAATTTTCTGGTTCGCGCGGAGTGGCTCGGCCGAGTCGGGGGATGGGGGTCGTCTCTTTACGGCGGGGAAGATACGTTAATTTGCTCGAAGCTTCACGATGCCGGAGCGACAATTCTATATGACCCGATTCTCTATGTTCGCCACTATCGGCGTACCTTGATTCCGAAGCACGCGTGGCAGGTCTATAACATTGGACGCTCAAGAGCTTGCTTTATAAGGGAGGGGCAGAAAACATCTCTAAAAACAATTTATTTTGCGCCACTAGTCTTTTCGCTGGCCGTCGGCGCGTTGTTGTTCTCGATGCTTTTACGTTGGAGTTTTGAAGGATTGGCGCTCGCATTGGGCGCGGTATTCTTTTTAGGAGTGGTAGTATTTGACGGCGGGGACAACCATAAAATTATGGTTCGTCTTGCATTACCGTTTGGAATCGTCGTTCAGCACTTTGCGTATGCATATGGATTTGTGGTTGGCCTTTTATCCGGTAAACGAAACTCCATCGCCGGAGGATCGCGTCCAACGTACCAACGCGAATCGTAGGCCGTCTTATAATGACGAAACTGGATGTAATGATTCCAACTCTGAACGAAGAGGCACGCCTCGGAAACTGCCTGGCGAGTATTTTTTCTCAACGCTTCCCCAAAAATGTTGAGCTGAGCATCTATGTTATTGACGCCGGATCGGTCGACAAGACTGTGGTGATCGCGGAGATGGCTGGCGTTAAGGTCTTAGATAATAGTGCCCTAAAGGACCCAGAAGCGGCAAAGATGATTGGGCTAAATGCGGCTCGTGGAGAATTTTTTCTTTTCATGGATGCGGACATGGCATGCGCAGAGGATGACACGCTCTGGCGACTTCTGCAGCCCTTGATTGAGGACGAAACGCTTGCCGGTGCATTCGGGCGCTATGCTCCTATGCGAGGCGACGTTGGACTGAATCGAGCGTTGTCTATGAATCCCATGCAGTGCGACCCGTTTTACCAAGCGTTCCTGCCGCGGCTTCCGGAAGACTCGGGTATTTTGGAATTTGACTCCGCAGGAATTAACATTCCGCCGATAGCCGGAACGTGCATGTTCCGTACGGAGCTCGTTCGCAAGTCCGTTCCATACGTAGAACGTTATTTTGACGTCGACACTCCTGTGCATTTGTCGCGTAATGGGCATTCGCGTTTTTTTTATGCCGAAAATGCCCGTTTTTTTCACGGCCACATTGCCTCTTTCGGTCAACTCGCACGGAAGCGTTTGCGAAACCTGGACAATGGCCGAGGCAACGGGCTGTTTACCACGCAACGGGTGTCGCGCGTCTATAGGTGGATTGCAATTGAACGATTTGGCCTTTTCCGCACCGCTCTACGTGCAGCCGGGGCGCTCTCAGGAGTCGCCCTTCTCCCAGGGGCAGTCATTCAAATGGTCCGCCATAGGGACATGGCAGCACTTTTAGAACCTTTGTTGGGCATAGTGGTCGGGTGGAGCGTTCTTTGGGGCACGCTTCGCTCGCGGAGCGGGCGATCTTTTATCGCTTCGATGGTTTGGCGCTCCGGCACATTTGGAGGGAGCTAGCTTGTCGTTCCGTAGAACGCTCGTGCTGATTCCGGTACTGTTATCCTTGGTTTCGGCTATTTGTATTTGGTTTTGGTTTCCGAATGATCATAGCATCTTTATTCGTGCAGATTCCGACCTTCCGCTCCACGTTCGTTCGGAGTTTTTGAATTATCTGAGACTCTGGATCCCCGTGAATCTTGGGACTGACAACTCGCGGATTTACCCAACATTGTTTCCTTACGTCGTCTTTTGGTACTTAGCGAGAGACTTGTTTAACGATTCCATCGTCCAGCGGTTATGGTGGATTTTCTTAGAGTCGACGGCAATATTTAGTGCAACATGGTTGACGGCGGAAACTTTTGTTGGGCGGACTCTTCGAGTGGAGACAACTCTCGTCGCCGTTTCGGCGTTTGCCTTTTCTGGATACGCAGCAATCTCGTTCGCGACTGGACACGACGCTCTGTTTTTAGCGTTGGCGCTGGCACCTGCACTGCTTGCTGCAACGGCGCGATATTTTCGCACGGAGAAGGTGGTTTGGGCTGTTTGCGCTGCCCTTATTGTGTCACTTGGTGCTGGGGCCTTTACAAATCCGCCAATGATTTTGACGGCGATGGTGATTCCTGAGGTATGCCTTCTCGGTGGCCTGGGCATATTAGGAAAGCAATCCTTAGCTTCGTTGGCGAAATTCGTTGCTTGCTTTATGATTGTCATGATCCCAATAAACGCGTGGTGGCTCATGCCTTATGTCAATTTGATAATTTTTGGGGGAGGTAGCCAGATCATTATTCCCACCAATCAACATCTCAATTGGCCGAATTTTACCAATGCAATAGGCAGCAGGTTCGGCTTGTTCGGCATCGGATATTGGGGGTTGTTTCGTGGCGTGAACGGGCACCCATATTTTCCCACAGCAAGTTTATTGCAGCATCCCGCGGTAATCTGCGCGACAGGGTTGATTCTCCTTTTTGGAATTTTTTCAATAATGCGGCGCGAGAAGAGGGCGGCTCTTTTTACGTCCGTGGGATTGGTTCTTTTCGCAATTGGTATTTGGGGAGCAAAGGCCAATAATGAACCGTTCGCGGCGCTTTCACAGGCTGCCTTCGCCAACATTCCGGGCCTCTGGATTTTCAGGAGCGCATACGAAAAATTCGAGGGGACTGCGCTTATAGGCCTCCTTTTATGCGTCGCACAAGGCTACCCAGTTGTCACGCGCTTCATACGGCTACGGTTCAAAGTTCCGCATTGGGCCATTTCGGTTGGAACGATTGCTTGTGCCGTCGGCTTTTCGTTTCCATTCCTGTCTGGTACATTGGTTAAAACAAATAATCCCGCTCTCGGTTACAAGGCGTTTGTAGATGTCCCGCCGGAATATTCGGCATTATCACGAGAGGTCGCGAGGCTCGGGGCGGGGCGTATTCTTGTCGTACCAGGAGTTGAATACGCACTCTACAAATGGGGCGCTGCTAGTGGCGACATCCTGCGGCTCTACCTTCCCCATTCCTACATTTCAGTTGGACCTCATTACACTGGAGCCTCGAATGCCCGGCTTCTCCTCCAGCAGTTAGCAGGTGGATCGCCTGGTTTTAAGGCTCGAGCCGCCGAGGCGGGGGTACGCTACATTCTCGTGCGCAGCGACGTTTATACGAGTGACTTCGGGTATCAGCTAAGTCCTTCGTCGCTTTCGTACATTCTGAGGGGAGCACATGAGGTTTTTCGCGATCGATACTTTAAGATTTATAAGCTAAAATCTATTGTTCCGCCCCTTCTCGGGGTGAAACGCGACCCAAATATTGAAGCGATACCTTATAGCCGTACGTGGTACGGGTATAACGTTACGCTTCCCCCAACCGCCCACTCAAGCAATCTCGTTCTTCGGACGAACTTCAGCGACGGCTGGCACCTCGCAGGAATATCGAGCGAACACTATCTGGCTGGAGATTTCGCAAATCGTTGGCCGATCGGACCGCATGGAAAAATATCTGTACGAATCTACTATATCGGCTCGATTCTCCAGGTCGTTGGTGCATTCGTGACGGGGGCCTCGTTAGTTTGTCTCCTTATTTTAACTGTCGGAGGTGCGCTTTGGCAATATCGCGGTCGAGAAGCCTGATTGCGCTAGCAGCTGCGATTCTGCTCGCGTTCTCCCTCAACGGTGGCGCGGTCACCGTTGTTTGTGGAACTTTTGCATTGGTGTTTTTTAGCAAATCCCCTCGCCGTATGTTCCTTCTGCTTACCCTTCTAGCGCTGGCCAGTTGTGTGTTTTATACCGTACTCGGGGTCCCGGCAAGCGCGAATAGGGCGGCTGACGTCGTTTACATCCTGCTCCCTATTAGCCTTCTTGTTAGAATATGGTGGGAATAGGGTGCGCGCTCTTTGAAAGTTGCTTTCGACCGTTTTCAAAAATATGGGCAATTTGAGTAACGGACGGCGACTCCATAGCTCGCTACCCATGATCGGTGCTGCCTTTTTGGGATACTGTTACCAACTATTCCCTAATAAATCGCTTCACTTTCTTGCCCTATGTCGTCGTTTTTCTTCTAGGCGTTGAGTCGCTGATGACACCCATTATGCGAAAAGAAACCCGCGCGCCCGTCTTCGTCGCGGCAGCCATCGCGTCGGCCTTCTACGCTGCATTGTGTGTGCGCGCCTTTCTTAGTTCAAAAATTTGGTATTTGCAGGACTGGGCGTGGCCCGTCTTGGCTAGCCAGGTGCACGGCATTGCCGCGAATTACGGCGCGGCCTGGGAGGCAAATGGGATCGGCCATGCCGCATTCCGACCGGTAGCTCACGTCGCTCTTCTTTTTGCGTCCGTAATGTCGCTGTTCTTGACACCAACGATAGAGCGATCGATTCTTATCGTCATACCTCTCTCAACGCTCGGCCTTTCGACTATGCGCTCTGCACGTTCTGTTGGGGCGAGTCGCCTGATAGCGGTATTGGTCGGCATCGTCGGCGAGCTTGGCCCTGTCGTCCTAAATAAGCTAGCCGCCGGTCATCTGTTTTATATCATTTCTCTAGCGTCGCTGAGCTGCGCACTCGCTACTGCCGTCAGCCGTCGCATTAGCGAAAGAACGAAGCTGCTTCTCATTGCCTGTCTTTGCGGATTCGCCGTCATTCAAATTCAGTTATACGTCGTCGGCGCGGTCGCATTTTTGGTGGCGGCGTTTTCCTTGCGACGGCTTCCCTGGTGGGCTCGCAGTGCCGCGGCCGTCGCGGTGGTCAGCCCTGCGTTGCCCATTTTGTTCTCCGCATTTTCTTCGCACGTCGAAATAGCCGCCGCACCTTTGAAAACCACGTCGTCGTGGTTTTCAAACAATAGTGCGCCGTTTCCGCAAGCGCTCGTGCAGCTTGGGTACGCGCCACACTACGCCGAGCGCGCCCTGGCAGCGGGCCCCGGGATTCTTGTCGTTACGGCGTTGTGGCTTTTCTGCGCATTGGCGGTGGTTGGGATCGCGCTTACATGGCGCGATCGACGCACCATTATAATCGCACTTGTTTGGCTGCTCTCTACGTTTCTCGTTCTTGGGATATATGGGCCGTTCGCCGCTCCAATCGCGTGGCTCTATCGGCATTTCTTATGGGCGAGCGCCTTTCGCGAACTTTATCATTTTGCGGGTATCGCTTGGCTTGCGGAGTTACTGCTCGCATCTATAGCCCTCGCGCGCCTACCCCGTATCCCCGCACTCGTCATTTCGTGCGGGTTTGCGCTCGGGTACGCGATGCTCTGGTGGTCGCCAACGCTCGGCGGAACGTTGGAGCTCAGGCCGATGCCCGCCGTTGCGGGCGAGGTCGCCGCGCTGGCAGCTTCACCGGGCGATTGGCGCTTTTTGCTGCTTCCCGCCGAATGGCCGGTGGGTCCTCGCGATGCCAAAAGCGGCGGTACCGACCCTCTTGCGTTTGCTGTCGGCCTTCATCCAAGCGCCAACCAATATCGTCTTAACGGCCCTCTTGAGATTGCGGCCTCTCTTGCGCGTAAGGGATATGAGCGGCGCGCAGTAACCTGGTTTCACGCAGCTGGCGTTGGTGCGCTTTTTCGTGAGCCCGACCTTGCAATGGTGGTGCGCGATCGTTTTCCGCCTCCACATAATGTTCCCATGTGGGTCGCAAGCCTCATTGCACTGGCCGCCTCCTCAACTCGGGCGCCGTCGCTTGGCCCGACGTGCATCCTCTGTGCCTACGTTCGGCTTCCACATGTTGGAAATCTCTTCACGTGGAGCGGCGGCGATGCGTTTCTTCCGTCCCCGCCCCTCGCTCAGCAGTGTCACCCATTCTCGGGGGAACGCACGAATCGCGCCGGCGACCCATCGCGCGGGTGGATCGCGGCGTCGCTCTGGCGGTGGCTCGATCCGCGGTTAGCCCTGATGCGGCCGAATGCACGTTTCACCTGGTCGGGCGCGCTCATCCGTCCCTCCCCGTGCCCGGTGCCGGTGTATCTCCGCGTAGCGCTCGTGCATGGGTCGCTCCTCGTTGATAACAAAGCGGTGCCGGTTCCCGATGGTTACGCTACAATCAATCTCTCGCCAGGGCAACACACGTTGCGCATACTTGATGGGCTAGCGGCGATTCAATTGCAGCACCGTACCCTTTCGAAAAACGGACCGGCGGCCACCGCGGCGTCGGCGAGCCTTCACTACGACTGGCGCACCGAGGTAGGCGAGGGAAGGGTTCCTCCGGGGACAAGGTGGATCGTCTTCAAGTCGCGCTTTTCACGGGCCTGGCATCTGCATCTTTCAAATGGTCGCGTGCTTTCGCACATTAAAGTTTCGGGCTATGCCAACGGTTGGCGCGTTGTAACTTCGCGGGGTTCCGATGTTTCGCTACGATATGGGCCGGCCGCAAAGATCTTTGCGCTTGAGGATGCCGGCCTCTTCGCCTGGCTAGCCATCGTAATCGTTGCGATCGGATCTTTGATATACGAACGATTCAATCGCAACGGAGTTACTGGTTTCCCCTAAAGGCGAAGGAATGTTGTTCTGAAAACCGATAGCCCCGACAGAAATCCCCAGCTACTCCGGCCTCCCTAAAACGCCTTGACGTTTCGAAGCCCGGCGGCGTTGAAGCCGGCGAGTGCGGCGGCATCGTCGTCGTTCGCGTCGTAGAGCACCACCACGCGGCCCGCGCCGATCGCGTCGTTGAAGTTGTCGATCTGGTCGCCGGGGATCTTGACGCCCGCGAGGTAGTTGACGCCGCCGCCGTGGCGCGTCAGCGAGCCGAGCGAGGGGCCGCGGCTGCCGGTGCCGGGCACGCCGGTGCCGCCGGAGTCGGTCATCATCCCCTGGCCGTGGGTCATATCGTCGGAGAAGTCGTTGGAGTTCTGCGCCTCGCGCACGTGCACGAACGAGATCGTCGACTCATCGTGCGCGGCGGTCTGGGCGTCGCGCGTTACCACGCGCACGCGGCCCATATCGATTCCGGTCTGCCCGGTAAGCGCCGCCTCGATCTTTTTCGGGTCCGATTCGGGGAAAATCCCTACCACTAACCGTTGTCCCACCAGCGTTCTCCTTGCGAACTGTAAACTCAGAGACGCCGCGCGAACGGCGTCAGCGGATGCTTCGCCGCCGGGTGCCATCTTCTTGCCCGGTCAGAGTTCCAAGATTTCGCGAAGGCCGTCTTCAAGCGCACGCAATTCCGTGGATGCTAGTACGCCCAGTTTTTCCTCGAGACGCTCCTTCGTTACGGCGTGTAGTTGGTCGAGCACCGCCACCGCCGGTTTGCCCACCGAGCGCAAGCCGATCAACAACGGTGGGCTTTCGTGCGGCGCGGTGGAGAGGGGAACGACCACCACCGTGCGGCGATGGACGTTAAGGATATCGCTGGAGAGGACGACGCACGGTCGCGTTTTTTGGATCTCGGAGCCTTGCGCCGGATCGAGCCGGAGCCAGCAAACCTCGCCGCGTTGCGGGCTAGCGGGCATGGGTCCACGGCTCGCTCACGACATCGGGTAGGGCGTCGAACTCGCGCTCGATCTCCGCGACCTCAGCGGTCTCGTTAGCGACGTTGCAGGAGCGAACCAATCGGCGTTCACGTTCGGCCAAGCGCTCGGCGACGGCTTCCGCGACATAGCGCGAGCGGTCCCTGGCTGCCACGTGCTTTGCAAAGCGGGCGGCCAACGGCTCGGGGAGCGTAAACGTCATCTTGCGTGTTGCCATACACCCATACTACCATACTCCGACCCCGAATGGAGCTGACGACCCCAACGGCGGAGAGCACGCTTGGCACGCGGCGGCACAGCGCGCGCCGGGGATTTTTTTGCGGCGTTGATACGGGCGCCGATCGTTAACTCCAGGGGTTGAGGATCGAGGCGCCGGATCCGTCGAAGTCTCGCGTATTTCGCGTCACGATCGAGAGATGATGCTCCAGCGCCACCGCTGCCAGCATGCGGTCGGTCATCGGCAGCGTTCGCCCGTTCGAACTGCCTCGGAGCGCCTCCGGCTCGCTGGGAGCAGCTCGATCCCGCGATAGAGTTCGGCGATCGCAAGAACGCTCACGTACATTCTGGATTCAGGGGTTTGCTCGAACCACGCGAAGTCTCTTTGCGGCGCTCGAAGCGAACGCCGTGCCCCGAACGGGCCTGAAAAACTCCACGAGCGTTCCACGTCTTGTCGTCATCAGCGCGTTTCTGCAACATACGACCCTCCTTCACGCGCTTCACGATAATCGCAAGGGGCGTACGCTGTCACCTGGTCTGACTAGGCTCGAACTCGAGCTTTTTCGCATCGGATTCAGCGTGCGGCTCGGCGACCGGCCCGATTCGCGAGCGCTTGCGTTTGGATGGGGGCTAGCGTCTCGGACGCGACGAAGCGGCTGACGTAGCGAGGTAATGCTGATCTAGGGCCTGCCGAAGAAGCGTCTTTACTACGGCCTGTCGACTAACGTTCAGTTCGTCTGCCGCTCGATCCAGTTCATCAAGCATGGTCGCAGCGAAGTCCACGTTCACCCTTCGGATGGGTCCCACCATCCGGCCACGGTTCGTAAAAAAACGAGAGACATCTTCACCGCGATCGGCGAGGCTTGCAATTTCGTCGGCGGAAAGCGTCGGTTCTTTCTTATGCATGCTCTTCATAAAGTTCTTGTTCCTGTTTTGTTGCCTTCCACAATGTTACGAGGTGATGGTATTCGCCGTCCTCATCTTCCCGTGTCTCGAAGATGACCGAATACAGTTGCCCTTGCACCCATCCGATAGCGCGGTACTGTTCGGGAACGTCGGAGCGCTGATCCAAGAAGTATGGTTGCGCGAATAGCTCCCTCGCCTCTTCGAACCCGATGCCTCTTTTTGGATTTGCACGTAGCTGCTCGCTTTTTTTGGCGTCGAAATGGAAGCGCATAGTGGTATAACAGATATACCAAAAAAGCGCCGCCGAAGCAAGCCTTCAAGACGGCCGGGTGGGTGAGCGCTCCCGAAAGGTTGCCTAGCGCCCCAGGTAGGTGCGCACCGCGCCGGCGAGCCGCTCGATGCCGATCGCGATTTTCTCCTCCGACCGCCTTCGGGGCGGCTGAAATGCATCAGCGGCGGAAGAGGCTGGGCGCAGAGTCGTTCGCGTGAACCCAAGATTCTCGTCGTAGGAGTGTTCGCACTGCGGACACGTTGCGTGCGGTGCTCGTCACCATGCCGATGTCAACGCCGCGCTGGTGATCCGGGGACGAGCACAGTCGGTGCTCATGAGTGAGCTAACCCCGGCCGAGGACGCCGGTCGCCGCAATCACGATGTTGCGGCGTAAGCACACACGACGAAATGGATAATGACGTTGGTGTCGATTGCAAGGCTCAACGCTTGCTCTCGTGACCTCGCAGCTCACGCAACCACGCGTTGGTTTCTTTTTGCGAGCGCCCCGCCCCGATGCGGTACCGCCCGGCGAACGCCGAAAAGCGGTTCGGACGCGGCGCCGGGAGCACGCGCACGCCATCCGGCCCGATCTCAAACATCAGCGCGTCGCCTGCCGTGACGTTCAGCGCCATTCGGCTTGCCTAGTCGGCGCAGACCCAGCGTATGCCGGAGTTTTCGGCGGCCGCGTTGAGGCGCCGATCGCGCGTCATCAAGGTTGCGTCGAGATCCTGGGCGAGCACGAGATATGCCGCATCGTATGCCGAGATTCCCCAGCGAAGCGCAGCTTCGAACGCGCGTTGAGAGCCGAGTTCGGTGCCGCTCGTTTCGACACGCAGTGGAAGCCGCGCGAGTGCCGCAAGGATCGCGCCGGCCTCGGCGGTCGTCGCGCGTTTGCGTCGCACGGCAACGGCCAAGATGTTCTGTGCTTCGCTTGTGAAGAGCGACGGCACATGGGCACCGTTGGCGACGACGAAGCGCGCCATCGCTACCGCAAGCTCGTCGCGCTCATCGTCGAAGATCCACGAAAAAACCGCCGAGGCATCGACCACCGTTCTCACCGTTTGCGGCCCGCCTCGATCGCTTTGCGAATGGGAACACCAAGTCGTATTTTCTGCGAGAGCAGAAAACTGATCGCGTTCTCGGCATCGGCGTGCGACTCGGCGACCGGCCCGATTTGTGCCACCGGCACCCCGCGCCGCGTTATCACGATGCTTTCGCCGCGCGCCGCGTCGTCGATGAGCGCCGAAAAATGTGCCTTCGCTTCGAACGCAGGAATATACCGCATCAGGGAGACTCTAGAGCAAACAGGTCAACTAGTCAAGTAACGTGGCTCCCGTCTTGATCGCCCGATCTACGTTGCGTAGTAGTTGTAGCGATTTTAAGCATGAATTGCGTCGTATCGCTGGTGCCGACGCGTCGAATCTGATATGATTCTACGCAAGAAATGCGTAGAACATACCTGTGGGAGCAACCCGAATGGCCCGCCCTAACCTATGACCGCGGAGCCCTCATCGCACCGCTGGTGGCCGCTGCCGAACGCTTCGGCCAGCTTGCCGGGATCATCGACGGCGCCACCAAGCGAGACCGGGAGGAATCCGAGGTCCGCGCCCTGGTCGCCGACGCAGTCGACACCTCGGCAATCGAGGGCGAAAAACTCGACCAAAATACGGTCCGTGATTCGATCGTTCGGCGCCTCTCGCTTCCGGGTTCCGGTCTGCGCCGTGCAGACGATCGAACCGAAGGCGTCATCGATATTACTCTCGACGCACTACACGACGCGGAGCCTGTCACTGAAGGGCGCCTTCTGAATTGGCACGAGAGGTTGTTCCCGATCGTGCGGAACAATCGCCCACTCCGCGTTATCGGCGCCTATCGTGACGACGCCGAAGGCCCGATGACCGTGCAATCAAGCCGCGCCGCCGGTCGCGATCCCATCGTTCACTATGAGGCGGTGCCGGCCAATCGCGTTGCCGAGGAAATGCAGCGCCTCATTGCCTATATTGAAACGCCATCGACGGAAGACGGCATGATTCGCGCGGCGATTGTCCACCTGTGGTTTTTGCTCATCCACCCGTTTGAGGATGGAAACGGGCGGATTGCGCGCGCGCTCGCTGACCTCATGCTGTCACGCGCGCGCGGCACGACCAACCGTTATTGCAGCCTCTCAAGGCAGATTCTCATCGAGCAGGCGACGTACTACGAGGAGCTCGAGCGTGCCGGATTCGGGAGCCTCGACGCGACCCTGTGGATCGCGTGGTTCCTTGGATGCTATGAGCGCGCCGCCGCGGCGTCAATTGCAATCGTGCAAGACGTGATTCGCGCTACCAATCTGTTCGAGTTCCATGGTGACGCGATATACAACACGCGCCAACGCAAAGTCGTGCGTAAGCTGCTCGATGGTCTTCAAGGCAACCTCACCGCGAAGAAATACGCTGCACTCACGAAGGTATCGCACGACACGGCGAACCGCGACCTGGCAAATCTCGTCGCGAATGGTATATTACGCCGCGAAGGTCAGTCGAAAAATATACACTACCTACTCGCAGATGCTTGACCGGGAGTTCGGGTACACTGGCGAGCCGCCTAGCCTCGTAGGGCGCGTTCGATGGCTTTTGCATCGCGAGCGATTGCGTACAAAAGCACTCGCGCCGACTCCGATGGTGAACGCTGCTTTTGCTCCCATTGCTGGACGGTTCGAATCGAAAGAAAGTACTACTCGGCCTGGGGGAGCATCTGCCGAGGCTCGCCGAGTTCCGTCGTATCGCTGTCGTCCTCGCGAGTAAACCGCGCAATTTCTTTTTCCGTGAAGCGCGCCAGCATCAGTGAGTTCACGCGTCCGCTCCCTTCACGGATCTCTTTCGAGTTGCGTTTCACGATACTCAATGAACAGTTTCCTTTCTCGCCGTGATGCGGGGCGGGCCGAAATAATTCGCCGTAGGTTTCCTCGTGGAGTCCATACCACAGCGATAATCAATGAGGTATAAAGGACAAGAGGGCCAAAATGTGGTCGTCATGGCGAGAGGCTCGGTTCCCGGCGTACGTTGCGCCGGGACAAATATTGTATGCCCGCCTAGCGTTCCAGGTAGGTTCGCAGCGCGCCGGCGAGCCGCTCGATGCCGATCGCGATCTTTTCCTCCGAAGCGTTCGAGAAATTCAGGCGCATGCCGTCGTGGACGTCGCGTTCGGCGTAGAAACTCACCCCCGGCACGAACACCACTTTCTGCTCCGCGCTGATTTTCAGCAGCTCTTCGGTGTCGACGCCGTCGAGATGCGCCCACAAGAACATCCCGCCCTCGGGGCGGCTGAAATGCATCAGCGGCGGCATGTGCGCGGCGAGCTCGCCCATCATCACGTCGCGGCGCTTGTGATAGGTTTGGCGGATGCGCGCGATATGCGCTTCGTATTCCGTGCCGCCGTTGCGCGATGCATACTGCAGAAAGATATGCTGCGTCAGCGTTCCCGGCTGTAAATCGGCGCCCTGTTTAGCGAGGATGATTTTCTCGAGTAGCTCGTGATCTTTGCTGACCAGCCACGCAACGCGCACGCCCGGCGCGAGCGTCTTACTCGCGGTGCCGGAGTAAATCACCGTGCCTTCGCTCTCGTACGACGAAAGCGCGAGCTGTTCGTGCCCTTCGAAGCGTAATTCGCCGTAGGGATCGTCTTCGAACAACACGACATCGTAGCGTTCGCAGATACGCACGATTGCTTCGCGCCGATTGCCGGCGAGCGTGGTGCCGCTGGGATTCTGAAAGTTCGGAACGACGTAGACGAGTTTCGGCGGCGCGTCGGCGTTGGCGAGCGCGCGCTCGAGCGCCTCGGGCAGCATGCCTTCCTCGTCGCTCTCGACGGTGAGGTAGCGCGCTTGGTATGCATCGAACGCCTGAATCGCGCCGAGATACGTAGGGTTTGCGACCACCACGTAATCGCCGGGGTCGAGCAGCACTTTGCCGACGAGATCGAGCCCTTGCTGCGAGCCGTTGACGATGATGGTGTCGTGGAACGTAAACGCGCGCTCCAACCGATGGGTCATCCGCTGTGCGACCCACGCGCGCAGCGCCGGAATCCCCTCGGTGACGCTGTATTGCAGCGCCGTTGCGCCGTAGTGCTCGAGCACCTCGGCGGTGCACTCGGCGACCGCTTTCAGCGGGAAGAGTTCGGGCGCGGGCAGGCCGCCGCCGAAGGAGATGACGTCGGGCTGCTGGGTCACTTTCAGCATCTCGCGGATCGTCGAAGCGCGCAGGTGCGCGGTCCGTTTGGCGTAGCGGGCGGTGCGGGCGAGCGTGGTCATAGCTGCTGCAGATTTCGGGCCGCCCGGGCCGCCCTCCGCTTTGCGGCCGGCTGTGCTATGCTGTTCGATGTAGTCACGGTGACTACATTGGAGGCGCGATGAAAAAAATGGGAATTCGCGAGGCGAAGAAGCACCTGTCGGCGCTGGTGAAAGGGGCGGCGAACGGCGACGAATGCACGATCACCGACCGTGGCGTCCCGGTCGCGAAGATCGTACCGATTCCGAAGGACCCCGAGTCGCTCGATGTTCGCATTGCGCGGCTCATCGAGAATGGCACGATCGTCGAACAGCCGGGGCCGGCGGTAGCGTATCCGATCCCCAACAACGCTCCGCCCGGATATTTTCAGCGCTTGCTCGAGGAGGATCGGAATCGGTGACCGACGATCGCGCGCTGCTCTATTGGGATGCTTCGGCGATTCTCTCGTTGCTCTTCAACGACGTGCATGCGACGCTTGCAAAACGACAGTTTCGGCGAACGGGCAAGCATCTGCTCTC
>JAJYRI010000042.1:14701-17845 GCA_021794175.1 bacterium | reverse complement strand
CGCCGGTCAACAGATCGACTTTATGATCGCGTGCGAGTTCGACCAGCATCGTGTCGGGATTCTTCTCGATCACGACGACCTCTTCGCCTAACTCGCGCAGATAGTCGATCACCAACGATCCGACGTTTCCCGATCCACAGACAATGACGTGCCCCGAACGGTGAATCTGTCGTAATCCGCGCAAGCGACGGATCTGCGCGGCGTTGAGCGTCGAGGTAATCGTTGCCGTAAAGACCGCGAAGACGAAGATCCCGGTGAGCATGGCGAGCATCGAGACCGAGATCGCGAACGCGGTCGGAAAGGAGAGCGGGCCGGCCGCGCAATTCGCGCACGGCGTGATATCGCCGTAACCGACGGTCGTCATCGTTGTAACGACGTAGTAGATCGCCACGAGCGGGTTGAGTTTCAGCGCGACGCTGAAAAAGATGGAGAACAAGACGAAGAGCGCGAGGCTGGCGATCGTCACGGTGCGCAATATCGGCTCGGTGCGACGAATGCCGATAGCGATATCGGCGAGCGCTGCGCGCAGGCGCTCGCTGAGACGCCATGGGCGGCGTTCGCGAAACTCCTTGGCGCGACGTTTGAGCGCGCGCATCGCACCGAACACGACCAGCCGATCCTCGGGCAATAATTTGCGCGCGATGAGCGCGGCGTTTGCAGCCGAGCGATCGCCGGCGCAAAGGTACGGGTGCTCGCCGTTGACCGAGACGATCCGCGCGTTGATCCGCCGCTCGGCCTGATCGACGGCGAGGCCGGCGACACCGAACTCGGCTGCGGTTCGTTCCGAGAAACCGAAGAGCCCGGAGGTGCGCATCTCGCCGACTTCATCGCCTTCATCGAGCCGCGCGCGCGGGCGCGATCGCCGCTCGGCGAGTGTCTCCAGTGTCGGGAACGGCATCGCATACCGACAGGATGGGTCGATCGCGGCGGCGGCATAGGTTGCAGCAGCGTGCGCCGCCGGCGAGATCGCGGTGCAATTCTGCCGCAATCCTTCTTGGATCTTTTGCCCGAGCAGCGGATTGAACTGCCGGATCGTCACGCGCACGGTGTCGTTGATATCGCGCGCGGCGAGCGCGATACGGAGATTGAGCCGATCGCTCGGCGAGACTGCGACCAACGCGAAGAAACGATGGCCGAGATCGGGATCGTCCTTCGCTTTCAGCCCGGCTTTTCGGAGGGCTTCGGCGTCGGTCGCATCGGCGTGAACGAGCCGGAAGTTCTCGCCGTACTGCTCGGCGAGTCGCTCGGCCATCTGCGTGAAGCGCCGGTCGGCGCGTTCGTCGTCATGCTTCCAAACGAGCGCAACCTCATGCCCGCGCGTTTTGAGAATCTCCGCGCAGACTTCATATGCGAGGTCATCGCCGCCCACAACGATAATGAGCGCTTCGGCTAGCATGACCGACTCTTCCGCAAATCTCGCCGACATCTTGCGCGCCGCACACCCGCTCGCGCGTGCGTTGATCGCGCGCGTGCCCGGCGGCGCGCCGGTCTTCGAGATCGGGCACGGAAGCGGGCGCAACCATCGCGCGCTCGAGGCCGCCGGCCTTGAGGTGCTCCACTTCGGCGCCGATGCCGCCCCGGCGGGAGGGGCGGCGGGAGCGCTCTCCACGCACGCGCTGCTGCACGGGAGCCCCGCCGAGATTGCGGCGCACCTCGCCGAGATCGCTCGCGGGCTCGCCATCGGGGCAGCGTTCTTCGCAACCTTCGGCTCGCGGCGCGATGCGCGCTTCGGCGAAGGCAGCACGCTCGGTCCGACGACCTTCGCGCCGGAGGACGGCGACGAACGCGGGGTCGCCCATAGCTACTACGACGAAGCGGAGCTGCGCGACGCGCTGCAAGCGCACTACGCGATCGAGAAGCTCCGCGAGGTCGAGGTCGACGCGATCGCCGGAGGGTGGGCGCACGCAAGCGCGCCGTTACGCGGAGCGGTGCACTGGTTCGTGGTAGCGCACCGCCGCAACCCGCTACTGAGAGTCTGACTTAACTATTTTCGCTAACCGAACGCAATACAGGGCACACCACAGAGTGATCGTAATAGCTGACAATAGGGTCGTGGTATGGAATCGTTTGGTGAGCGATTCCATTAACCAAGAAATCGCGGCGAGAACCAGCACGAAGCCCGTCTTAACATACAATGCGCGGTGCTCGCGGATTAATTTCGCGTCGAACAAACGCATGCTCTTATCGGCAAACAAAGTCGCCGTATCCGGTCAGGACAAGCCCTATCCCGCCCACTATCAAGTCGCCGGGCAGGAAAATAGCCGATCCCCAATAGGCGGCGACGTCAAAGGCATACCCAATACGGGCGATTGCTTGGCACGTTGAAACTTCAAGCGGGCCTCGTTGAGTTGCAGTTACATTTGCCCCGGAAAGGGTCGCCACGATCGACCCCGATGTGTGGCCGTCATACGAAAAAACGAGGCGATCTCCGGTAACTTGCAAGAGCAGGGAGCATGACTGCCCATCAGCGTTCACCAGTGTTCCCGATCCATTCTGGGAATTCGAAATCGTGCGTGTTAAAATCGAACCATCCGAATATGTAGTTTTCTGGGGCACACCCACGCTGGGGGTTGTCAGTTCGCTAAATATCGACGCAGCGGCTTTTCCAATATTTACGTCAATGCGAAAGGCAGTCGCTGTCACTTTCCATTGCGTAGAAAACTCTTTCGGAATTCCCGCAACCGCGAATGTGCCCCAGAGGGTAGACCTGGAGTTTTCAAGCACGAGGCTTCCATTTCCGCTTGAGGAGACAGATTCGGCACCCCGCGTACCATGGGTGAGTGAACTCGAGGAAAAATTAAAAACCCGGCCCGTCGTCGAAGGTAAAAGTGGACTGCTGTTTGTTTGGTTAGTCGCTTCGGAGCAATTGGTGAGGAGTACAGTGCTAGTTGCCAACAGTGCCCCGCGCTTTAAGAATTTTGCGCGTGAAGACATTGGAAAATCGGACATTAGAAAATCGTCTCCTGTAATGTGATCGGCTTGGGCCGTAAGGATTTTGTAAGGATGTTCGGGGGGGGGGGGGGGGGGGGGGGGGTCTTTTGGGAAGGGGGGTTTTCCCCTAAATAGAAAAACGGGGGGGGGGGCCAGCAAACGCTTCTTTGGGGTCCAGGGCGTGTGGGTGAGGCCCCTTCGCCCTCTGTCCGG
>JAJYRI010000042.1:0-14691 GCA_021794175.1 bacterium | reverse complement strand
CAGGGTGGGGATCCTTTGAGCAAGGTGCTCTGTCCCATAATCAGCAATCAGCGCGGCGTGCCGATCAATCCTTGCATCGGGCTCGAGGCGTTCGCGTAGAGCCGCTTCGCCATCCGTCCGGAGAGAAAAGCGAGCCGCCCCGCGCGCGTCGCCAGCGCCATCGCCTCGGCCATCGCGACGGGGTTCTGCGCGGCGGCGATGCCGGTATTCATCAGCAGCGCATCGACGCCGAGCTCCATCGCGACGGCGGCATCGGAGGCGGTGCCGACCCCGGCATCGACGATGACCGGAACGCCCGCGCGCTCTTTGATGATGCGAATCGTGTACGGGTTGCAGATCCCGAGGCCGCTGCCGATCGGCGCGGCGAGCGGCATCACCGCCGCGCAGCCGAGCGCTTCGAGTTGCGCGCAGGCGACCGGATCGTCGCCGATATAGGGCAGCACCGTAAATCCGTCGTTGACGAGCTGTTCGGCGGCGACGAGCGTCTCGCGCGTATCTGGGTGCAGCGTCTGCGTGTCGCCGATCACTTCGAGTTTGATAAGATCGGTCTCGAGTAGTTCGCGTGCGAGTTGCGCGGTCGCGACCGCTTCGCGCGCGTTAAAACATCCCGCGGTATTCGGCAGAATCGTCATCTTCGAGCGATCGATATAATCGAGCAGCGAGCCGCCCCGTTCGCCGAGATCGATGCGCCGGATCGCCACCGTCACCATCTCTGCGCCGCTGGCGAGATGCGCCGCCTGCATCGCCTCCATCGAGGGGTATTTTCCGGTGCCGACGATCAGGCGCGAACGGAATTCGTAGGCACCGATTCGGAGTGGGCTATCTTCGAAACTCTGCATCACCGCCCTATCTTCCACCGCGCGCGGCGCGACGCATCCCGCTAAGGTCGGCTCGCTGCCGGTTAGCCGCCGGCGACGGCGCGAACGATCTCGATGCGGTCGCCTTCGGCGATGCGCTGCTGCGCGAACTCGCCGCGCCGTACGACGCGATCGTTACAGGCGACGGCGATGCCGCGCGCCTCGATCCCCAACGCCGCGAGCACCTCGGCGAGCGTTGCGTCGGCGGCGGAAACCTCGCGCTGCTCGCCGTTGACCTCCAGCTTCATGCCCCGACGCCGGCCTCGTTCGCCGTAAAGCGCGCCGGCGAGAAAGCGGGGTCGATCGGCGTACCGTGCTCGATCTCGTCGGCGAGCAGCTCGGCAGTCCGCGCGCAGAGCAGCACGCCGTTGCGGTAGTGCCCGGTTGCGAGGAGATAGCCCTCACGCGGCGTCCGCCCGAGAATCGGGCGCTCGTCGGGGGTGCCGGGGCGCAGCCCCGACCACTGTTCGACCAGCGAGAACCCGGCGAGACTCGGAGCGCCGGCGAGCACCCGGTCGAGCAGCTGGCGCTGCCCCCCGGCGGTGATGCGGCGGTCGAAACCGACCCGCTCGCCGGTCGCACCGACGAGCAGCCGCCCATCGGATCGCGGAACGACGTAGCAGCCGCCCAGCCACATCGTGTGGCGCACGAAATCATGCGGCATCGCCAGCGCCAACATCTCGCCCTTCACGGGCTCGACCGGCGGCCGGCACTCGGCCGGAACCCCGGCAACGTGCGGCGCCCAGGCACCGGCGGCGTTCACGACGATCTCCGCCGGGCGGAAGCCCCATCGCGTGCGGACGCCGCAGACGCGGCGCGCGTCGAACTCCAGCTCGATCTCTTCGCTCGTCGCCACCTGCACGTGCATGCGCGCGAGCGCCGCGAGCAAGGCGCGCCCGAGCAGTCGATTGTCGATGCTGCCTTCGTCGTGCGTGAGCAGCGCGCCGAGCACGTTGCCGGCAAGCGCAGGTTCGAGCTGCAACGCTTCGCGCGCGTCGAGCAGGGTGTAGCCGACGCCGGCGGTAGCGAGCGAACGCGCGCGCGCGTGCAGACGCTCGAGCGCCGCCTCGTCGAATGCCGCCTGAACGATGCCGTCGAGGCGTAGTTGCGGATCGACCGCGCTCGCTTCGCGCAGCGTTTCGACAAACGCGGGAAAACCGAGCAGCGCATCGTTGCAAAGCACGTGCATCGGTTCGTCGGCGATCTCCTCGGTGCGAGCGGCGAGCATGCCCGCCGCCGCCCACGACGCGGCTTTCGCCGGTTCGAAACGGTCGAAGACGGCGACCTGCGCACCGCGCCGCCGAAGTTCGAAGGCGAGGCTCAGGCCGATGAGGCCGGCGCCGATGATGACGATCTCACCGCGTTGTTCGAGAGCTGCCATCGCCTACATGCCCGTATAGACGGGGCCCTCGCCGCCCTGCGGCGGTACCCACGTGATGATCTGGTAGGGGTCGGCGATATCGCAGGTCTTACAATGCACGCAGTTGGTGAAATTGATCTGCAGACGCCCTTCGACTTTGCCGTCCTGCTTTTCAAAGAGCGGTTCGTAGACCGCCGCCGGACAGAAATAGCCGCACGGGTTACCGTACTCCACCGTGCATCGATCGCGACAGATATTCGTGTCGGCGACGTGGAGGTGACAGGGCTGATCTTCATCGTGCATCGTGCCCGAGTTGAAGACGTCGGTGAGTTTATCGAAGGTCAACTTGTTGTCGATCGTCGCGCGCGGTGCGGGATCGGGTTTGTAGCCGCGCTTCTCCATCCGTTCGTGCCCGGCGAGCGCGCCGAGTTTTTCGATGAAGCCGAACGCTCGGCCGCCGGTAACGGTCGAGAGGCCGGCATTGAACATTCCCGCCCACATACCGTGCTCGAAGCCTTGGTGGAAGTTTCGCGCCGAACGCAGTTCTTCGAAGGCCCACGAAGCTTCGAAGCGCTCCACGAAACCGCTGAGTTGCTGCGCGTCGTAACGATCGGCTTGCACCGCAGCGAAAATCGTCTCGGCGGCGAGCATTCCCGATTTGATGGCAAGATGGATCCCTTTGAGGCGCATCCCGTTGAGGAAACCGGCGGAATCGCCGGTAAGCAATAAACCGTCGGCGTACGGGCGCGGCATGGCGAAGAAACCGCCTTCGGGAATCGCCTTCGCACCGTAGCGAATGAGTTTGCCGTCGGCGAGCAACGCGGCGATCGCCGGATGCTGCTTCATGCGCTGCAACTCGTTGTGCGGATCGCTGGTGGGGTTCTTCGCATCGAGCCCGGTGACGTGGCCGATATCGAGCACGTCGTCGGCCATGCCGTAGATGAAGCCGCCGCCGAACGTATCGGGGGCGAGCGGATAGCCCAGCGTGTGAATCACCGCACCGGCGGCGAAGCGCCCGGCGGGGATCTTCCAGAGCTCTTTCACGCCGGCGGCATAGACTTGCGGTTCTTTCCCGGCGTCGAGGTGGAGCTTGGCGATCGCTTGTTTTGCGAGCGTTCCGCGCACGCCCTCACCGAGGACGACGACCTTCGCGTAGATATCCGCGCCGGGCTCGTAATTCGCTTTGTGCGTGCCGTCGTGCGCGACGCCTTTATCGCCGGTACGAACACCGACGACGCGGTCGCCCTCCCAGAGCAACTCCTGGCCGGGAAATTCGGCGAAGACCTGCGCGCCTGCGGCTTCGGCCTGCTCGCCGAGCCATTTCGCCATCTTCTGCAGGCTCGCAACATACTTGCCGTGATTGTTGAGCGGCGGCGGCGTAAAGGGTGCTTTGATTTTTCCGCCTGCAGTGAGGAACCACAATTCGTCGCTGGTCACCGGCGATTCGACCGGCGCACCGCGCTCTAACCAATCGGGGAGTAATTCGGCGATACCCTTGGGATCCATAACGGCGCCGGAGATTCCGTGGCTGCCGATATCGCCGCCCTTTTCGATCACGAGGATTTCGAGCGCTTGCTTCCGATCGGCGGCGAGTTGGCCGAGCCGGATCGCGCCGGCGAGAGAGGCGGGCCCTGCACCCACGAAGAGGACATCGACATCGAGACGATCGCGTTCTTGTGCCATATGTGGATGCTTCGGCACCGGGCGCTCCGTACTCTTGCGCCGAAGGCTGAGAACATGAAGATACAGATCGGCGTCATGGGCTCCGCCGGCGGTATTTTAACCGCCGAACAGCTCGACCGCGCGCGTCGGCTCGGGCGACGCATCGCCCAGCGCGGTTGCACCATCGTCACGGGCGCATGCCCCGGCCTCCCGCACGCCGCGACGCTCGGTGCGAACGAAGAGGGAGGGGCGAGTCTCGGCGTCTCGCCTGCCCTCTCGCGCGAAGAGCACGTCAACGTCTACGGTTCGCCGCTGCAACCCTACACGACGATCGTCTTTACGGGCTCGGGGTTGATGGGGCGCGAGACGCACAACATTCACAGCTCCGATTTCGTCCTCTTCGTCGGCGGACGCAGCGGAACGCTCGGCGAGTTTTGCATTGCCTACGACGAAGGCAAGTTGATCGGTATCCTCACCGATTCCGGCGGCATCTCCAACGATCTTCCGAAGATCGCGGGCTTGGTCAAGAAAGAGACGGGTTCGACGATCATCACCAACGACGACCCCGAGAAACTCGTCGATGCCTGCCTCGATTACTATCGCAAAGAATCGCTCCCGAGTTCGGTGGCCTTCAATCGCACCGGCAATTTTTCCGTCGTACACCAAAACTTGGAGGAAGCCCGTGGCTGAGATTACCTTCGTCGGCGCGGCGGGAACCGTTACCGGCAGCAAACATCTCGTCACGGTCGGCGGGAAGCGCTTTTTCGTCGATTGCGGGCTCTTTCAGGGGACCGCCGACGTGCGCGCGCTCAACGATGCGAAGTTACCGGTCGATGCCGAAGAGATCGACGCGGTCGTCATCACGCACGGACACCTCGACCACACCGGTTATCTGCCCAAACTCGTTAAAGACGGCTTCGACGGACCGATCTACTGCACGCCGGCGACTGCAGCGATCGCCGAGATCGTGCTCGAAGATGCCGCGCACCTGCAACAGGAACTCAGCGAGCGCGGGCACGGGCACGAACAACCGCACGCGCCGGCACCGTTCTACGACGATCGCGACGTCGCGCGCACGCTGCGAAAAATCGAGACGGTCGAATACGAACGCGCGTTCACCGTCGCCGGGATCTGCTCGGCGCGCTATAGCAACGCCGGACACATTTTGGGTTCGGCGTTCGTACATCTCACGATCGAAGGCAAGCAGGTCGTCTTCTCCGGCGATCTCGGGCGCTACAATCGCCCGCTGCTCGCCGACCCCTCGCCGATCGGCGCCGCCGATATCATCTGCTGCGAGTCGACCTACGGCGACCGCGATCACCCCGCCGAGAGCATTAGCGCACTCGGCGAAGCACTGCGTGCGGGGATCGCACGCGGCGGCGCAATCGTCATCCCCGCCTTTGCCGTCGAGCGCACGCAAGATATTCTCTACGCGATCGCCCAGTTACAGCAGCAAGATCCCGCGATCGCCAACCTCGCGATCCATCTCGATAGTCCGATGGCCGAGAAGGTCGATGCGGTCTTCGAACGCTTCGGCGGCGAGCACCGCAACGTCGCCGGCGACAGCCCGAGCACTCCGTTCGGCATTCATCATTTCACCGAGCACCGAACGACCGAGGAATCGAAAGCCCTCAACGCGATGCCCGGCAACTTCGTCGTGATCTCGGCGAGCGGCATGGCCAGCGGCGGACGCATCTTGCACCACCTGCACAACCATCTCAGCGATCCGCGCGCGACGATCGTTCTCTGCGGTTATCAGAGCGTCGGGACGCTCGGGAATCTGCTCGAGCACGGGGCGCAAACCGTTCGCATCTACGGCGATGCACTGCCGGTTCGCGCGAAGATCGTCGCGCTCAAGGGCTTTAGCGCGCATGCCGATCGCACCGGGCTGATGCGTTGGCTGCACACCTGCACCGGAACCCCACAGTTCTACGCGGTGCATGGCGAGCCCGCATCGGCGGCGGCGCTCGCCGCCGAGGTGCGCCAAGAGCTCAAGTGGAGCGCGCAGGTCGCCACGCGCGGCACGACGGTTACGGTGTAACGTGGCCCTCGATACGCCCCTGCGGGGCTACTCGGGCTGACACTCATTGTCACGCCGAGTGGGGCGCAAATTGTCACGCCGAGTAGGGCGCAAATTGTCACGCCGAGTAGGGCGCGCTAGCGCCCGTATCGAGGCGCCGCAGCATCGCCCTCGATACGCCCCTGCGGGGCTACTCGGGCTGACAAGGCGCGGCTACTCGGGCTGACAACCTTGTCACGCCGAGTAGGGCGCGTGAGCGCCCGTATCGAGGCGACGAGGGTCAACGCACCAACGGCAGCGAAGATGCGCGTCTCTTGCTCGGGGATAAACCGCACCTCCTCGGCGGATAATAGAGGAATGGAACTCGATTTCGACGAGATCGCTCGCGCCTTCGACGACCGGACGTTCGAGCGCGGATATCGGTATTTCAAATCCGGGCGCGTGCTCGGCGTCACGATCGCCCGGGGGACGCACGCAACGGGATTCGTCCAGGGATCGCGAGGGGCTCCCTATACCGTTCACATCGATCGCAGCGACGCGAGCCGACGCTCCATGCTCGGCGGAACTTGTTCCTGCCCTATGGAGCGAGATTGCAAGCACGTCGTCGCGGTTGCTCTCGCAATCGCAGAAAATGCGCGAGGCAGCCGGCAAACCGAGAGAACCCAGGCGCTGAAAGAGGACGGCGACGGCGCTATCGAGATGTGGATGCAGGAACTCGCCGAGCGGCACGAACGCGTGCGCCATGACGGAGATATCGAGTCGCGCGAGCATCTCCGCTACACGATCGATCTGCGCTTCGCGCCCTGGGCTCCGAAATTCGTGTTGCAGTCGCTTGTCGTGCCCATTCGCAAAAATGGTTCGTTCGGCACAGCGCGCGATTACGGGCTCCACAATCTCTCGGCCGGAACTCACAAAGCCCTCGTTCCGATCGACCGCACGATCGGGCGGCTCGCTCAGGCCGCCGGCGTCATGGAGCACTCCGGATACGGCCTTTCGGAAACGCTGCTCGGCGCGTTACTCGATCTTCTGGTGCAGACGCGCCGAACGCACTGGCAATCGCTAAAAAATCCGGCCCTGCATTATCAGCCGATCGAGCGGGGCAGTATCGCGTGGATTCTCGACAACGAGGGACGGCAGCGTGCGCGCCTACAAGGGCACCCGACCTCGGCATTGCTCCCGAGCGTCCCACTCTGGTACGTCGACCCGGAGCGCGGCGTTGCCGGAACCGTGCAGGTCGATGCGACGCCGGAGATCGCAGCGTTGGTGGCAGCAGCGCCGATGCTCTCGCCGGCACAGGCGGAGCGCGCGCACGTCTCGCTCCGGCACGTCTTCTCAAGCGCCGGCATCGAGCCACCGACCGCGAGCGTAAACGTGCAAACCGTCGATGAGGACCCCATTCCCGTGCTTCGCCTCTTGCTTCTGCCTTCCGCACGGAACGGAACCTACCGGGCACCCGCGCGCGCTGCGGCCGAACTTCGCTTTCAATATGGAGAGCGGCTAGTCGCCCCCGGAGAGGCGCAACGTGATGTACGAACGAGCCAGGGCGATGCCGTCACGCTCTGGCCGCGCCGCATCGCCTTCGAACAGTCGGCCGCGAGGAAACTCCCTCCAATCGGTTTTTCACCGCTCGGCTGGCCCTTCGAGATCGAACGCGAACGCTCGCTCTATTTTTTTGCCTACGACGAAGAGTGGCACTGGATTCGCTTTCTCGACACCCAGGTTCCCGAGTTTGTCCGCGCGGGTTGGAGCATCGAGGTCGATCCGAAGTTCCCTTACGCGGTTCTCCAACCGGGAGACGAATGGGCGATCGACGTGGCCGAAGACATTCGCCCGCAATGGTTCGAACTCGAACTCGGCATCGAGGTGGAGGGCAAACGCATCCCGCTCCTTCCGATACTCGTCAACGCGCTCGAACGCGCAGGGCATTCGCTTGCGACGAATCCAAAAGCGATCGCACAACGCAGCGAGCCGCTCCTAGGGAAATTGTCCGACGGGAAGTATGTCTCGCTGGCGCCCGAGCGGGTCGCGCGCATCCTCGCAACGATCGGCGCGCTCGTCGCCGAATCGAACGAGCCGTCGCGCAACGGCCGCATCAACGTGCCGGCCGTGCGCGCGGCCGCGCTCGCCGATGCCGACGGAATGGCGCTACGCTGGACGCATGCGCGCTCGCTGCGTGCGACAATCGATGCGTTGGTAGGTTACGCGGAGCGCAGCGTCAAGCTTCCGAAGAGTTTCAAGGCCGAGCTTCGCCCCTATCAACGCGAGGGCGTCGCCTGGCTACAGACGCTTCGCGAGCAGAGCTTCGGCGGCATCCTCGCCGACGACATGGGGCTCGGGAAAACGATCCAGGTACTCGCGCATATCGCGATCGAACGCACGAGCAAACGTCTTGCGTCGCCGGTACTCGTGGTGGCACCTACGAGCGTCATTCCGAATTGGCGTGCGGAGATCGCGCGCTTCTTACCGGCCGCACGCGTCCTCTCGCTCACCGGGCCGGACCGAAGCGACCGCTTCGCCGAGATCGACGACGCGGAAATCGTGCTTTCTACCTATGCGCTCCTCCCGCGCGACATCGAAGCGTTCGCGGAGCGGGACTGGTCGCTGGTCGTACTTGACGAAGCGCAAGCGATTAAAAACCCCAAGGCGAAGGCCGGCATCGCCGCAGCACGTTTGCGAGCGAATCAGCGTATCGCGCTCACCGGAACACCGATCGAAAATCACCTCGAAGAGCTCTGGTCAATCTATGAATTCACCGTGCCGGGTTTACTACCGGACCGCACGCGCTTCTCGCGCATCTTCCGCACGCCGATCGAGAAGCACGGCGATGCGCTGCGCCGCCGTGCCCTTGCCGCGCGCATCAAACCTTTTTTCATGCGGAGAACAAAAGAGCAAGTAGCCCCGGAACTTCCGGAAAAGACCGAGATCGTCCAACGTATCGAACTACGCGGCGCCCAACGCGACTTGTACGAAACGATTCGTATTGCCATGCATAAACGCGTCTCGGAGGAAGTGGCGCGCCGCGGCCTTGCGCGCAGCCGCATCGTCCTGCTCGATGCGCTCCTCAAAATGCGACAGGTCTGCTGCGACCCGCGGCTGCTGAAGCTAGCCGCCGCCCAAACCGTTCGCGAATCTCAGAAGCTCGATGCACTCATGGAAATGCTCGAAAGCCTCTTAGAGGACGGGCGCCGCATCTTGCTCTTCTCGCAGTTCACGTCGATGCTCGATCTCATCAAACCGGAGCTTGCGACACGCGAGATCGCCTTCGTGGAGCTGCGCGGCGAAACGCGCGACCGCGAGACGCCCGTGGCACGTTTTCAAGCAAACGAAGTACCGCTCTTCCTCATCAGCCTCAAGGCCGGCGGCACCGGGCTGAACCTTACTGCGGCAGATACCGTTATCCACTACGACCCGTGGTGGAACCCGGCGGTCGAACGCCAAGCGACCGATCGCGCACATCGCATCGGGCAATCACAGCACGTTTTCGTCTACAAACTGATTGCCGAGGGTACGGTCGAGGAGCGGATCTTAGAACTGCAACAGCGCAAAGGGGAGCTCGCTGCCGGCTTGCTCGACGATACCGCGTCGAAACTCGACCTCAGCATCGACGACATCGAACGCTTGTTTTCGTAAGGACGGTGATCGCTGGAACGTATCGCCGCGGTTCATCCGGATGCACGACCCCAAGGCTCCGTCCGCCCACCTGACTTGCCGCTCCCTGCCCTGGAGGAGTAACCCGGCAGCGACGCAGCGGGTGTTTTGCGTCGGAGGCGCTAGCTTCGGACCGATGTCAATCGGGACATCTTCCTTCGACCAGCAAACAGAACTCATCAACCAGCGCCGTAAGCGATTCTACAATCAGTTCTCCTTCGGAGGCGCTCCCCAAGGCTTCGCGTAGCAAATCTATTGCCGGGCCGCCTCGCGTGCAGAGCTTCCGAAGATACGTGGCTCCGCTTTGCGCAACGCTAATGATGGTTTCCTCTGATGGTAAACAATGAATGCTTGTCTGAAGTTCTTCAGGCGTTGACGATCGGAGCAAACGGTAGATGTCGGTGATGTCCTTGACGACTTCGCGAAACGCTTCTACCCCCTCTTCGAATCGATCGTGGATTTTCCAGGCTTTAGCGATGAGCAGGGCCACCGTGCCTGCGACTTCGACCGCGATACCTTCGTTTTTGCGGCTCACGTCGACGGGCATAACGATCATCGTGGAGTGGTCAACGAGCGCTAATTCCAATCCGGACTGCACAAACGTTGCCCTCGCGTCGCGCATGTTGTAGCCTTCGGCTTCCCAGGTGTGCTCGACGCCGGCGGGAACAAATATATCGACCCGGGCCGCATACTGTTCGTCAATCGGCGCTCCTGCAAGGACGTACAATCCGTTTGCTCCGCGCAACGTAAATCCGGCACCTTCGAGGAGTTCGATAATTATTCGCGGACGGCGTATCTTGTGCGGATCCGCAACGATATCTCCGTCGAGCGTGAACGGTGCAATCGACGGGATTACTTGCTCGGGGGCCCGGAGATAGACGGCCTGTGCGCCGACGAGCACGATACTCTTCTCCGGCAGAGGTGCCAATGCCCGAAGCGCATCGAAAAGCGCGCTTCGCGCTATAGCATACCCCTTAGCGTCCGGTACGCCAGATTCGTTCATTGCGCTTCATCCAATCGATTAGGGCCATAAATTCATCGGACGACCGTCTTGGTAGGGTTAAAATATCGGCCGCAATTTGAGGTGGCGCCGCCAAGAGCACGTGGTTGCGATCTAGGGTGCGTTCCAATGCAACGCGATCGAACGCTTGAATGAGGCGGACGTTTCCCACGCGGTCGGAAGCATGCAACGACAGAGCCTCTCGCCCTTCATCAATATCTCGGACGTAGAGATCAATGGATACGGGTGCGACAACCGGAGCTAGTTGAGCCGCCGCAAAAGAGCCGGTAATAGCATACCGCAGGCTGCAGCCTGATAAGCGGCGCGTGACGAGCTCGATGCCGCGCGGTTCTAGGAATATTTCTGAGCGTCGGTCTTTTTTCACGTCTTGCGACCACCGCCTAATGAGCGACTCCCAGTCAACTGCTTCGACCAGACCACGCGCGCCCCGCTCTACAAAACGTTCGCGGTCGAGGAACTCCAAGATGCGAGAGACGTTGCCGGCGTTGACGTTTGTTCCCATGGCAATCTCTCGTACCTTTAGCGGAGGCAACGAATCGCACAAAAACCGGACGACGCGACCGGTGACCGGTCCTCTCAACGACGTTCTGGTTCGCTCCTCGGTCGCGCGCTTGGGATTCTTCTGCGCGCCGGCCCGGTCAATAAATAACGATTCGGATGACAGCCGGAGGTTGCCCGTGAGATCGGCATGAGAAATTCCTCGCTGTGCGAGCAACGTTCGCGAGCGTGGGCTAAGGTACGGCGCAACGAGAAGCACATTGGCGTGCGCCGGCATCATGCGTCGCAATCGCTCGATCTCGTCGACATCGCGCGGCTCGAACCGTGGTTTGTACTCGAGCTCGAAGCGGTAGGTGGGGCCACTCGGTGGTGTGAGTTCAAGCCAGCCGTCAAAGAGCTTCCCTTCGGTACGATACACCCGCACCATCCAGTCCCCGGGGAGGATATCGTGCAGCTGCCTCGTTAATTCGTTGCCTGAAAACGCCATATTGCTCCCTGCGAGCAATCTAGCACAATTAAGCAACCTGGGTCAAGATTCTCGCGCCCGCTCGGGCTGCCTTATCGTCTCCCAACCGGCGAGGATCGGTGACGAGCTCATCTTGCGCTCCCAGCGGTGGCTTCTTGCCAGCCTCAATCTTCAGCGGCATATGGGCCGACCGACGGTTCCGCTACGTGTAGGAGTTCGTGGTGTCGAGGTGGCGCGGCATCGAGGTGATCAGCACCGCTTTGTCCTGCTCCGACCACACGTAATAAACGCAGGCGTGGCGCCCCTCGAAATCCGTTCCCTTCTGACGAACGTGCTGCTGCTCGTCACCGCGGATGATGCGGCCGCCATAAACGCACTCGTATTGCTCGGCCCGGACTTGCCCGAGCCCGGTCTCCGTGATCGCTTTGCGCACGACGAAGCCTTGCACGGCATTCCGCCAAAGGGCGCGAGCACCGGGGACGCCGCAATTCATGTCGACGAAGGGGCCGCCGAGCGCCCGCAATATCGTAAAGAGTGCGGCGGCGTTTTCGTCGGTGAGGTGCCCGTCGGCAAGGCGCTCCCGAACGCGCAGGTGGAAAAGCATGCGCGCGCCGAACGTGCTTTCGCGCCACCGGTCGAGCGCGGCATAATCGCGCCAATCGACCGGACGTGGCAGCAGATCGTCTTCTCCCATTTCCGCACGACCGACGCGAGGCGCCGTTTCGTAGAGTCGGACACGGAAGCGTTCGGCAAGATCTTCGGCGTCGCCGATTTGGTCGCGCAAACGTGCTTCCCGCTCGAAATGCTCGGCGAGCAACTCGGTCGACGCGAACGCCTTTCGCAACTCCGCACGTTCGTCCTCGGTGAATTCCCCGAGCGCTAGAGAGAGACCCTCGGCCCGCTCCTTGAGCAGCGCTTCGCGAGCGCGCTCGCTTACGTCCCATTCGGCGTAGAGCTTCTGCACCTCGATGCGCGCCGACGCAAGTTCTTTGCGCAGCGCATCGTTTTCGTTTTCGAGTTCGGTGATGCGTGCGATGCCGTCATCGGCGGGCTGCTGTACCGGTGGCGCAGCGGTGGCCCCTGCAGTTGCGCCGGGCCCGGTGTCGCGGACTTCCTCCCAGCGCAACACCGCGCGGGTTTCGAAACGATAGGTATTTGCGTCGAGCACCGCCTCGCGCAGCCGACGAGCGAAAGGAACGCCGATCGCCTCGCCGCCGGCGGCGGCTACGCCGAGCAGGCGCTGTGGATTGAGCCCAAGACTGCTCTTTGGTTCGCCGAAAGAACCGCGCGCTGGAAACAGTCGCGCAAACCCACCAAACGCCGATGCCTGCCGACCGAAGCGATTCGTTAGCGCCCACCCGGCATCGTCGCTCACGCAAACCACGCGCGCGATGCCGGCGAGTTTCTCGGCGAGTTCATCGGCATCGACCGCGAGCGGCTCGCTGAGCAAGAGGATAGGATGCCGACGTTCGACGCGATCGACCGCCGCGACGAGCCGCGGGATATCGCTTGCAGCGACATGCCACGGCGTGCGCTCGAGCGGGTCGCCGTCGACGAGGCCGACGCGTTCGATCAAGGCACGGAAGAGCGTCGGCGGATAGAGATCGAGGGGGTCGTCGCTACGGTAGGAGAGCCGCAGCGAGAGATCGACCACCGCCGCATCGCCGCCATGCTCGGGGTGCGGGCTCACGCTCAGCTGTCCGTGCCAGAGGCGATCCGCGTTGCGTTCGTCGCCGTGCCGGTATTCCGCGAGTAGACTGGCGATGCGCTCGTTACGCGCGGCTTCGCGCATACGCAAGATGGGCTCCGCACCGCCCGGCAGCGCACCCGCCTCTGCGACGATCGCGACGCGATGTCGCTGCGCGATGCCTTCGAGCCACTCGCGCGCGACCTCGCACGAACGCCGAAAGGCTCCCGCCGATTCAGCGGTATGGACCCGAACGCGCAAAACCGTGCGCGTGAGCGGAACCTGGAGATTCCAACCGACCCGATCACCGATCATGCCGATGCGCTTCGCCCGGAGGCTTCGGCTTCCTCGCGGGTCGCGGCGTTTTCGTCGCGGAAATCAGTCCGCATTATGTCGCCTGCACAATCTCACGGAAGCTTCAATGGGGCCGCGACATTAGCGTCGCGGAAATGCCGAAACCCTATCGCGGGCCGATTTGCCAGTACGACCTGCTTCAATGGGGCCGCGACGTTATCGTCGCGGAAATTGGATTCTCCCTTGAATGCAACCGTTGACATGACGGCTTCAATGGGGCCGCGACGTTATCGTCGCGGAAATCGCCAATACTCCCCGACCTCATAGCGAAGATGCGCGAAGGCTTCAATGGGGCCGCGACGTTATCGTCGCGGAAATAGCATCTTCATGCTCGGCTTGATAGGAGGACAGTGGCTTCAATGGGGCCGCGACGTTATCGTCGCGGAAATCGCGACTGACGTGCGCGCCCAATCTTGGGTAAGCGCGCTTCAATGGGGCCGCGACGTTATCGTCGCGGAAATGAGGCGAACGCGGCTACGGCGCTCTATAACCTCGCTGCTTCAATGGGGCCGCGACGTTATCGTCGCGGAAATCGGCGTGCAACACGAACAATGATGCAAGTCGCGCTGGTGCTTCAATGGGGCCGCGACGTTATCGTCGCGGAAATGGGTGAAGCCGATCCCGCTCGATCGCCCCTCGGCGCGCTTCAATGGGGCCGCGACGTTATCGTCGCGGAAATGCCGTTATCGGTGGTGACGACGGTCTCGACCGAGCCCGAGCTTCAATGGGGCCGCGACGTTATCGTCGCGGAAATATTGGCCGACCGGCCTTTGTGGACTTTCACCTTGTCGCTTCAATGGGGCCGCGACGTTATCGTCGCGGAAATTTTCGAGTACTCATCCCAAGCTTCGCGCACGGTAAAGCTTCAATGGGGCCGCGACGTTATCGTCGCGGAAATGGGTCTCCCCGCCGCTGCCGCGGCGGCGGAATCCATGCTTCAATGGGGCCGCGACGTTATCGTCGCGGAAATCGGCTTCGACAAACTCTGCTCCAGCAACAGGAAACGCGCTTCAATGGGGCCGCGACGTTATCGTCGCGGAAATGTCAAGGAGAAGGAAGAAGTCTTCGCGTTCATCCTCGCTTCAATGGGGCCGCGACGTTATCGTCGCGGAAATCAA
>JAJYRI010000152.1 GCA_021794175.1 bacterium | reverse complement strand
CCTTAACAACGTTTGAGAAGGGCGGTTAGTTCGCAAAGGCGAGCTAGCGCCCCTTCCCGACCAGATTGCGCGAAATGACCAGGCGCTGGATCTGCTGGGTCCCTTCGTAGATCTGGGTGATCTTGGCGTCGCGCATCATCCGTTCGACCGGGTACTCCGCCGAGTAGCCGAAGCCGCCGAGGACCTGGACCGCGTCGGTGGTCACCGCCATCGCAACATCCCCGCATTTGAGCTTCGCCATCGAGGCCCAGAGCGAGACGTCGGGAGCGCCCTCGTCGCATTTACGGGCCGATTCGTAGAGCATGAGCCGGGCCGCTTCAACCTCGGTCTTCATATCGGCGAGCATGAACCCGATGCCCTGATGCTGCCCGATCGGCTTGCCGAAGGCAACGCGATCGCGGGCGTACTGGGTCGCGTACTCGAGGGCGCCGGCGGCGATACCGAGCGCCTGCGCGGCGATGCCGGGGCGCGACTTATCGAGCACCTTCATCGCGATCTTGAAGCCCTCGCCTTCTTCGCCGAGGCGATTGGCGGCGGGGACGCGGCACTCGTTAAAGATCAGTTCGACGGTCGGCGAGCCCTTAATTCCCATCTTGCGCTCTTTCTTGCCGACGGAGAAGCCCGGCGTTCCCTTTTCGACGACGAACGCGCTGACACCGCGGCTACCCGCTTCGGGATCGGTGACGGCGAAGACGCAGACGACGTCGGCGACGCTCCCGTTCGTAATCCAAATCTTCTGGCCGTCGAGCACGTAGGAGTCGCCGTCGCGGCGAGCGCGCGTGCGCATCGAGCCGAGTGCGTCCGAACCGCTGCTCGCCTCGGTCAGGGCGTAGGCGGCGAGGTGCTCTCCGGAGGCAATCTTCGGCAGGAAGCGTCGCTTCTGTTCGTCGTTGCCGCCGATCATGATCGGCAGCATGCCGAGCTCCTGTACGGCGACGATCAGCGAACTCGACGCGCACGCCTTCGCGATCTCTTCGACGACTTTGACGTAGGTGACGAAGCTGCCGCCGAGACCGCCGTATTCGGTGGGAATCGGAATGCCGAGAAGATCGTTCTGCGCGAAGAGACGACGGATATCTTCGGGGAACTCCTCGCTCTCATCGATGGCCGCCGCACGCGGGGCGACTTTCTCGGAGACTAAATCGCGCACCATCTCGATGATCATCGCTTCTTCGTCGTGCGCTTGCGCGGCTACTGACATTCTGAACTCCTCTTCAATAACGAGAGACCGGGTAGTGGAACCTCGCGGATAGCTTCGGGGGCGACCAGGGTTTTGCTCCCGCGACCGCCTATCTGCGCCGGTATGGATAAAGTGTACCCATCGGCGGCCGCGGCCGTCGCCGACATTCCCAGCGGGGCCTCGTTGGCCGTCGGGGGCTTCGGCCTCAACGGCATTCCGCACAACCTCATCCAGGCGCTGCTCGCTCAAGGCGCGAGCGATCTCGTCACCGTCTCAAACAATTGCGGGGTCGACGGCTGGGGGCTCGGCGTCCTCCTCGACAACAAGCGCATCGCCCGCACGACGGGCTCCTACGTCGGCGAGAATAAAGAATTCGAACGGCAATACCTCTCGGGCGAACTCGAGGTCGAACTCGTGCCGCAGGGCACCCTCGCCGAACGCCTTCGCGCCGGGGGGTGCGGCATTCCGGCGTTCTACACGCCGGCCGGGGTGGGGACCCCGGTCGCCGCGGGCGGCCTTCCCTGGCGCCACAATCCCGACGGCAGCGTCGCAAAAGCTTCGCCCCCGAAAGAGACCCGTCGCTTCGGCGACCGCGAATACGTGCTCGAAGAGGCGATCCGCTGCGACTACGCACTCGTGCGCGCGAGCATCGGCGACCGCGAGGGGAATCTCTATTTTTCGAAGGCAACGCGCAACTTCAACCCCCTCTGCGCGATGGCCGGGCGCATCACCATCGCCGAGGTGGAACGCCTCGTCGAGCCCGGCGAGATCGAACCGGAGGACGTGCACGTCCCGGGGATCTTCGTCGCGCGGATCGTCGAGGTCGGTGCGGAAGGCAAAAGAATCGAGCGCGTGACCACGCGCAAGCGGGAGGGACGATAATCATGGCGCTCACACGCGAAGAACTCGCCGCACGCGTCGCTCGCGAATTGCGCGACGGCATGTACGTGAATCTCGGTATCGGCATGCCGACGTTGATTCCCAACTACGTGCCGCCCGGCGTACGCGTCGTCTTACAGAGCGAGAACGGCATTCTCGGCACCGGTCCGTACCCGTACGAAGAAGATGTCGATGCCGATCTCATCAACGCCGGTAAGGAGACCGTGACGGTGCTGCCGGGCGCCTCGTTCTTCGATTCGGCGCTCTCGTTCGGAATGATCCGCGGCGGGCATATCGATCTTGCGGTGCTCGGCGCGATGCAGGTGAGCGCGCACGGCGACCTTGCGAACTGGATGATTCCGGGGAAGATGGTTAAAGGCATGGGCGGGGCGATGGATCTCGTGCACGGTGCGAAGCGCGTGATCGTGATGATGGAGCACGTAGCGAAAGGGAACGCCCACAAAATCGTCGGCGAATGCACCCTCCCCCTCACCGGAAAGCGCGTCGTTCATAAACTGATGACCGACCTCGCGGTGATCGATATCGAACCCGAGGGGCTGGTCTTGCGCGAGCTCGCCCCGGGGGTGACGGTGGAAGAAGTGCAGGCGGGCACGGGGGCGCCGCTTTTGATTCCGGCGACGCCGACCTCGATGGCCGGCTGACGCGGGGAATCTCTCATCTGGTTTTAGTGATTCCACGGCGTCGAGTGCGATATTCTGCGAGCAGAATATCGCACTCATCGTTGTAGGAGCCTTTCTCATGTTTCAACATCGCTCGAATATTCTCGGCTACGTACGCATCGTAGCGCTCGTCTTCGTCGGCCTCTTCGTCGGCTCTGCGGTGACCGCATACGCCTTCGAGCGTCAGCCGCATATGCAGATGGCGCTCGGGGCGCTGAATCGCGCGGCCGCGCAGCTTAACGTCGCGCAGCGCGACAAGGGCGGGCATCGCGTCGCGGCTTACAATCTGGTGGAGCAAGCGATCGGTCAGGTCCGCGCCGGCATCGCCTTCGACAACCATCGCTAATCGGACGTAAAAAACCGGAGGTCGAGAGTTCTCGACCTCCGGTTTCGTCTCTGACGGGTTCGAGGTTACTTGATAACCTTGAACGTCATCATCATGTGCTCGTGCCCGATGCCGCAATAAATCGCGCAATGTGCGGGGAAGGTGCCGAGCTTCTTGGGGGTGACGGTAACG
>JAJYRI010000151.1 GCA_021794175.1 bacterium | reverse complement strand
CCTTAACAACGTTTGAGAAGGGCGGTTAGTTCGCAAAGGCGAGCTAGCGCCCCTTCCCGACCAGATTGCGCGAAATGACCAGGCGCTGGATCTGCTGGGTCCCTTCGTAGATCTGGGTGATCTTGGCATCGCGCATCATCCGTTCGACCGGGTACTCCGCCGAGTAGCCGAAGCCGCCGAGGACCTGAACCGCGTCGGTGGTCACCGACATCGCGACGTCCCCGCATTTGAGCTTCGCCATCGAGGCCCAGAGCGAGACGTCGGGCGCACCCTCGTCGCATTTACGAGCCGCTTCGTAGAGCATGAGCCGGGCCGCTTCGACCTCGGTCTTCATATCGGCGAGCATGAACCCGATGCCCTGATGCTGGCCGATCGGCTTGCCGAAGGCAACGCGATCGCGGGCGTACTGGGTCGCGTAGTCGAGGGCGCCGGCGGCGATCCCCAGCGCCTGCGCGGCGATGCCGGGGCGCGATTTATCGAGCACTTTCATCGCGATCTTGAAGCCCTCGCCTTCCTCGCCGAGGCGATTGGCAGCGGGGACGCGGCACTCGTTAAAGATCAGCTCGACGGTCGGCGAGCCTTTGATCCCCATCTTGCGCTCTTTCTTGCCGACGGAGAAGCCCGGCGTTCCCTTTTCGACGACGAACGCGCTGACGCCGCGGCTACCCGCTTCAGGATCGGTGACGGCGAAGACGCAGACGACGTCGGCGACGCTTCCGTTCGTGATCCAAATTTTCTGGCCGTCGAGCACGTAGGAGTCGCCGTCGCGGCGAGCGCGCGTGCGCATCGAGCCGAGTGCGTCCGAACCGCTGCTCGCCTCGGTCAGGGCGTAGGCGGCGAGGGACTCTCCCGAGGCGATCTTCGGCAGGAAGCGCCGCTTCTGTTCGTCGTTGCCGCCGATCATGATCGGCAGCATGCCGAGCTCCTGTACGGCGACGATCAGCGAACTCGACGCGCACGCCTTCGCGATCTCTTCGACGACTTTGACGTAGGTGACGAAGCTGCCGCCGAGCCCGCCGTATTCGGTGGGAATCGGAATGCCGAGAAGATCGTTCTGCGCGAAGAGTCGACGGATATCTTCGGGGAACTCTTCGCTCTCATCGATGGCCGCCGCGCGCGGCGCGACTTTTTCGGAGACTAAATCGCGCACCATCTCGATGATCATCGCTTCTTCGTCGTGCGCTTGCGCGGCTACTGACATTTCGAACTCCTCTTCAATAACGAGAGACCGGGTAGTGGAACCTCGCGGATAGGTTCGGGGGCGACCAGGGTTTTGCTCCCGCGACCGCCTATCTGCGCCGGTATGGATAAAGTGTACCCATCGGCGGCCGCGGCCGTCGCCGACATTCCCAGCGGGGCCTCATTGGCCGTCGGGGGCTTCGGCCTCAACGGCATCCCGCATAACCTCATCCAGGCGCTGCTCGCTCAAGGCGCGAGCGATCTCGTCACCGTCTCAAACAACTGCGGGGTCGACGGCTGGGGGCTCGGCGTCCTCCTCGACAACAAGCGCATCGCCCGCACGACGGGTTCCTACGTCGGCGAGAATAAAGAATTCGAACGGCAGTACCTTTCCGGCGAACTCGAAGTCGAGCTCGTGCCGCAGGGCACCCTCGCCGAGCGCCTCCGCGCCGGCGGTTGCGGCATCCCTGCGTTCTACACGCCTGCCGGGGTGGGGACTCCGGTCGCCGCGGGCGGCCTTCCGTGGCGCCACAATCCCGACGGCAGCGTCGCGAAGGCCTCGCCTCCGAAAGAGACCCGCCGCTTCGGCGACCGCGAATACGTGCTCGAAGAGGCGATTCGCTGCGACTACGCACTCGTGCGCGCGAGCATCGGCGACCGCGAGGGGAATCTCTATTTTTCGAAGGCAACGCGCAACTTCAACCCCCTCTGCGCGATGGCCGGACGCATCACCATCGCCGAAGTGGAGCGCCTCGTGGAGCCCGGCGAGATCGAACCGGAGGACGTACACGTCCCGGGGATCTTCGTCGCGCGGATCGTCGAGGTCGGTGCGGAAGGAAAACGAATCGAGCGCGTGACCACGCGCAAGCGGGAGGAACGATAATCATGGCGCTCACACGCGAAGAACTCGCCGCCCGCGTCGCTCGCGAATTGCGCGACGGCATGTACGTGAATCTCGGTATCGGCATGCCGACGTTGATTCCCAACTACGTGCCGCCCGGAGTGCGCGTCGTCCTACAGAGCGAGAACGGCATTCTCGGGACCGGCCCGTACCCGTACGAAGAAAACGTCGACGCCGATCTCATCAACGCGGGTAAGGAGACCGTGACGGTGCTGCCGGGCGCTTCGTTCTTCGATTCGGCGCTCTCGTTCGGAATGATCCGCGGCGGGCATATCGATCTTGCGGTGCTCGGCGCGATGCAGGTGAGCGCACACGGCGACCTTGCGAACTGGATGATTCCGGGGAAGATGGTTAAAGGCATGGGCGGGGCGATGGATCTCGTGCACGGTGCGAAGCGCGTGATCGTGATGATGGAGCACGTCGCGAAAGGGAACGCCCACAAAATCGTCGGCGAATGTACCCTCCCGCTCACCGGGAAGCGCGTCGTTCATAAACTGATGACCGACCTAGCGGTCATCGATATCGAACCCGAGGGGTTGGTCCTGCGCGAGCTCGCACCGGGAGTTACGGTTGAGGAAGTTCAGGCGGGCACGGGGGCGCCGCTGTTGATCCCGGCGACGCCGACCTCGATGGCCGGCTAACGCGGGGAATCTCTCATCCGGTTTTAGTGGTCTCACGACGTCGGGTACGATATTCTGCGAGCAGAATATCGCACTCATCGTCGTAGGAGTCTATGCCATGTTTCAACATCGTTCGAATATTCTCGGCTACGCACGCATCGTGGCGCTCGTCTTCGTCGGCCTCTTCGTCGGCTCTGCGGTGACCGCATACGCTTTCGAGCGTCAGCCGCACATGCAGATGGCGCTCGGAGCGCTGAATCGCGCGGCGGCGCAGCTCAACGTCGCGCAGCGCGACAAGGGCGGGCATCGTGCCGCCGCCTACAATCTCGTCGAGCAAGCGATCGGGCAGGTCCGCGCCGGCATCGCCTTCGACAACCACCACTAGCCGTTCCCGAAAAATAAAGACCGGAGGTCGAGCGTTCTCGGCCTCCGGTCTCGTCTCTGACGGGTTCGAGGTTACTTGATAACCTTGAACGTCATCATCATGTGCTCGTGCCCGATGCCGCAATAAATCGCGCAATGTGCGGGGAAGGTGCCGAGCTTCTTGGGGGTGACGGTAACG
>JAJYRI010000150.1 GCA_021794175.1 bacterium | reverse complement strand
TAATCGTAATCGAATCCGACAACCTGTTGATACGCTCCCGGTTGCGAGGAATCCGTCGTCATATAGTCGTGCGCGCAGGGATAGCTCGACTCCACGCTGCTGAAAATTCCGTGAACGACGACTAACGTTCGCGCGTTTGGATCGACGGCGCTCGGCACCGAACCCCATTGGCGCGTCGAGTCATTCCAGTATCGCCCGCCCGTTTGGATTGCGACACTCTGCACTCCACGCGCGTTCGGCGCGGCGGCATTCATGCCGAGTGCGAGATGAATGGCGATGACGTTCTTGAGCATAGGACGGGGAATCGTCACCGTCGCGATATGGTTGACCGTATCGAAGGTTCCATCGAGCACGATGCGGCGTGTTCCCGAGGGAGTTACGAACGTCACCAAAGGAGCGCGGGCATCTTGAACGCCGGCCGCATCGTTTGCGCTGTAGGGCAGCCGTAGCGTTATCCCGTCGGGTACATCACGTAACGAGCGATATATTTCCATAACGTGGCGACGATTGTTGGTTCCCTGGGGTATCGTTACCGAGAGCTCTCCCGCGGCGACCGCCCAACCCGGATTGGGCGCAGCTTCGCGCAGCGTCGGTGAAAAATCCACGCGCACGTTCTGATCGACGGACAAAACATTGGGTTCGACATGCACCGCGACGATTTGACCGAGGAGAATATCGCCACCGTTCGTCGCTGAGATTGATTTACTCCCTGACGCGATGCCCGGCAGATTCGGGGGCAGCGGCGCTGTTCCGGGAGCACTTGACGAACCGGAAGTACATCCGGACAAGACGACACAAAGCGATAGTGCAACAAGAGTGAGTCGTTTCATAATACCGACACGGTACTCCGCTCACCCATCATCTTCATAGTGGCAGACGGCACCTACATGCCCTCGAACGCATTTTCGAACGCGTACGAAATTGTTGTTCTGACCGCTCTCCTGCGGTCGGTGCTACGGCTTTAGCGAAACCATCGGCAGATCGATCCAAAACGTCGCGCCGCTGCCGGGACGCGAACGCACGTCGACGTGACCGCCGAGCTCTTCGGTAAGCTGACGGACGACCGCCAACCCGAGACCGCTTCCCGCAGCGCTGACATTTGCACCCCGGTAACCGGGTTCGAAGACGCGCTCGCGATCCTCCGGCGCGATGCCCGGGCCGCTGTCGTTGATGCGCACGTGCAGTCGCCCTCCGTCTTGGTTGCACTGCAGTTCGATCGTGCCGCCGGGAGGAGTATAACGCACCGCGTTGATCAGCACGTTGCGAAGAATTTGCCCGACGCGCATCGCGTCGCCGTAGTAGGTTTCGCAGGACGCCTTGCGCTCGCCGCAGGTCTCGTAGACGATCCGAATGCCTTTCGCCTCCGCCATTCCCGCGGTTGCGGCGGCATGCGCGCCGATGAGTGCGCAGATGTTGAGCGGGGCGAGTGCGATCTGAACCGACGGAGACTCGGCGAGCTCCGATTTCGGCGGTTCGGCGAGCAAGCGGCCGGCCCCGACGATCGCGTCGCGAATCCCCTCGAGTCGAGCCGGCTCGGCATCGAGAACGCCGTCGACGATCCCCTCGATGTTCGATTGCGCGATCGAAAGTGCGTTGCCCACTTCGTGGCGCAGCATCGAGCGCGCGCGACGATCGCGACGATCGCGCTCCTCCAACCCTTGAATGAAAAGTAATAATCGCCCGGAGATCGGATCTTCAAGGGGTTCGAGTTCGGCCTTCGCTGCGTCGTAATCGCCGAGCGTCGCGAGATCGAGGGCGTGGACCAGCCGCTGACTCACCGGATCGCTCACTCGTGAGCAGCCTTATATCCCACTCCGAAGACGGTAAGCACGTATCGCGGATGGAGCGGATCGATCTCGATTTTTCGGCGGAGGTTGTTGATATGGCGGTCGAGCGTTCGTTCGTAGATCGATCCGTCGTCGCCGATGGCGTCGAGCAACTGCACGCGCGAGAAGACCTGCCCCGGATGGCGTGCTAGCGCGCTGAGAATGCGAAACTCGGAGGGGGTGAGATCGATCTTCTCGTTGTTGCGCCGCACTTCGTGCGCGTCGCCGTCGATGGCGAGATCGAGCACGTGCAACCGGTGGCGACCGCCGGGCCGGTCGCGTTCTTCGCTGCGCCGCAAGACCGCCCGAACCCGCGCGATGACTTCACGCGGCGAGAACGGCTTGGTGATGTAATCGTCGGCGCCCATCTCCAGGCCGACCACGCGATCGACTTCATCGCCGCGAGCGGTCAGCATGATCGTCGGGATCGCTTGTTCGTTGAGGGAGCGGAGCAGATCGAGGCCGCTTCCATCGGGGAGGGTGACATCGAGCAGCAGCAGGTCGGGGAGCTGCCGCTCGATCTCACTTATCGCCCCTGCCAGTGTCTCGGCCACGACCGGGATGTAGCCTTCCCGCTGTAAATAGGCGGAAAGCACATCCCCGATCTGGCGTTCATCGTCAACGACGAGCACCCGTTTGCTCACCGTCGGTGCTTCGTTCACCAGGTTCTCATTCCCGGCACGAGATAGACATGTTCGGTGAAATGCTGGTAGAAGGGCCCTGCGTAGGCCACGACCACCAACGCTACCGCAACGAGCGTCCAGAGTCCCAAGCGATCGAAGACCGAGGGTGCGTCGTCGCCGGGGCGCGCCAATGCGAAGGTGAAGCCGCGTGCGCTCTCGGCCTCGGTGATCTCGGGTTGGGAGAATATCGTCCCGAAGAGCACGATCGCGAACGCGATCACGCTGAGGAAGATCACGATGCCGCCGCCCGCTGCGAGCAAGGAGTAGGGCTGCCACGCAGCGGCGAGCGCCGAGCCTCCGTAGGTGTAATGCTCGACGCGACGCGGCGCACCCATCAGTCCCTCGGTATGCATGGCGAACGACATCACCGCCATCCCGACGAACCAGAGCCAGACCTGCGCCCGCGCGAGCCCGACGCTAAAGAGGCGCTTCCCCGTGAGCGCCGGGAGCAACCGCCAGGTCGCCGCCAAGAGCGTCAGCGCGACCGGCCCACCGACGGTAATGTGGAAGTGGCCGACGACCCACATGGTGTTATGGATCGTACTGTCGAGCGTATACGAGGCGTTGAGAATGCCGCCGATACCGCCGAAGATAAACAGCAGCATCGCCAGCGCGATGCCTGCAAAGGCAGGGTCTCCCCACGGTAGCGAACCGACGATGCCGAAAAACCCGGTCTTCCCAAGTTTCGCCGCGTACTCTTCAAAGGTTGCAAAGAGCGCAAACGCCGTCATCAACGATGGTACCACCACCATCAACGTCAGGCCGGTTTGCAGCAATTTCCAGCGATCGGCGATTCCGGGGTCGGAGAAT
>JAJYRI010000149.1 GCA_021794175.1 bacterium | reverse complement strand
GAATACCGACGCGTGCGAGATCGCCTTCGAGCAATGCGTTCGTCGCCTGCGTCGTCGAATGCGCGACAAACGCGATCTGCGCCGGGTCGATGCCGGTCGCAAGCAGGCGTTCGATGCTCTCGCGGATACCGCTTGCGACACCGTCGGAGGCGGTATGCGTCGTCGGAACTTTCACGCGCGCGACGACGGTGCGCTCCCGTGGATCGATTGCAACGGCGTCGGTAAATGTTCCGCCGACGTCGATGCCGACGCGAAGCGGGGTTAGCGTGCCGATCGTTCTCGTGCCGGGAGGCTCTCGGCGAGCTCGTCGTAGAGCATCGCCATCGTTTCGATTCCGCCGAAGAATTGTTTGAGCGAAAATTTCTCGTTCGGGGCGTGAATGCGATCGTCGGGAAGGCCGACGCCGATCATGACTTGCGGCAAGCCGTAGATGCGGTCGAAACTTCCGACGGGCGTGATCGAGCCGCCGGTGCCGATGAATACCGGTGCTTTGCCGAAGCCACGCTCCATCGCTTTGGAGGCCGCGGCGACCGCCGGATGATCGCGCCCGATCAGCACGGCGCGCGCCGTACCTTCATCTGCAACCTCGACGCGCACACCGGCCGGTGCGTGCGCGAGCAAATATTTCTTTACCGCGTCGCGCACCGCAAACGGATCTTGCGCGCCGACGAGACGCGCCGAGAGCTTCGCACACGCGTACGACGGGATCACCGTTTTATGACCCGGCCCTTGGTAGCCGCCCCAAATGCCGTTGCATTCCAGCGTCGGGCGATACCACATACGCGCGAGGGGATGGACGCCGCGCTCGCCCCACAATTGCGGTACGCCGAGTTCGGTAGCCGACGCGTTTTCGTCGTATGCGAGCTCGCGAATTTGAATCTCCGTCGCTTCGTCGACCGCCGGGGCGCCATCGTAGAAACCCGGCACGCGCACCCGCGCTTGTTCGTCTTTGAGTGAAGCGATTAACATCGCCAACGCTTCGATCGGGTTGCGAACGAGCCCACCGAAATATCCCGAATGTAAATCCTCGCTCGGACCGGTCACCCGCACGTCCCAATGAACGAGACCGCGCACCGACGTGGTAAGCGCGGGAGTATCGGCGGCGTAGACGGCGGTATCGGAGATAATCGCGAGGTCTGCCTGCAGAAGCTCGTGATGGCGCTCGAGCGCTCGCTCGAAATTGGGCGACCCGACCTCTTCTTCACCTTCGATGAGAACGATGACGTTGAGCGGCAGATCGCCGCGCACGCGAAGGTGCGCTTCGAGCGCCGCGATATGCATGAGCACCTGCCCCTTGTCGTCGACCGCGCCGCGACCGTAGATATTCCCGTCACGGACGCTTCCCTCGAACGGCGGCGAGAGCCAGAGTTCGAACGGCTCGGCGGGTTGGACGTCGTAATGCCCGTAGATGAGCACCGTCGGTTTCGCGGGGTCCTCTCCGAAGCGACCGTAGGCAAACGGCGCTCCGTCGGTCGGCAATAACTCGGCGTGAAAGCCGATCTCGCGCATCCGCTCGACCAGCAGCGTCGCACAACGTTCCATATCGCCGCGATGCTGAGGATTTGCTGAGACCGACGGTATCGCGATCAGCGCCTTCAGTTCGTCGAGGTACCGCTCGTGCGATTTGCGCACGTACGCAAGTACGTCCTCATCTCGGTCGATCATAGATGGGTTATTCGCGCAACTGCGCTTCTACCTCTTTCGGCAACACGGGGCCGCTCAGGCGGATCTGCCGCGCGATCGCACCGACGCGTACCTGGAACGAATGCGCTTTGCCGTCGTACGACCGCGCCTCGGATTGAAAAGTTCCGTAATCCCACCACCAACGGCCGTCGATCTTATCGACGATCTCGCCGCTGCGCATGCCCGCGGCCCAAGCCGGGCCGCCGGCACGCACGTAGACGCGCATGTATCCGTCGACGGTTTTGAAGAGCGCGAAATAATAGGTCGGCCGAAGATTTTGCGGCAACGAGAGTCCGTGCACGAAGAGCACGTGCGCGCGCACGGGGTGCCGTGCCCGCCACGCCAGGAGCCGTTGCGCTCCCTGCAGCGCCAAGCGGCGAACGAGCGTTGCGTCGGGATGACGGCGCACCGCATGGTCGTGCCACTCGCGTACGACCCAGCCCCCGCAATCCTCAAGCCTCAGGCCGATGTCGAGGTTGGTTCCCTCTAACAACGTAAAACGTTGTCGGCGTACGTAGAGGTATGCGGCATACGTTTTTTTCGCGCAGTCACGGAGATCGGGCGCCGCATGGCGACGTACGACAAAAAATCCATTCGCCGATAACTTCGCTGCGACGGTCGCTGCGGCGATGCGCCCGAACGTGGTCCCGTCATCGTCGACGACGATATGCCGTGCCGCACGCTGCGGCGCGAGCAGCCCCGGCGGAAGCACCGCGTTCGGTAAGGGGGCTGCACCGGCGACATGGAGATCGATCGCGAGCAGAGCGGCAAGCACCGCGACGGCATATTGATAGGGCAACGTCGCCAGCATCATCCGCTCGGTTCTGTCGCCGGTCTGGTTCGCCACCCACACGTTCGCGGTATTCGTTGGATCGCAGACGTTCTGCACCGCTACGAGCGCCATCACGCCGGCGACGAGCAGCGGCGGTGCGATTGCATGCGCGCCGACCAATGCGGCAAAAAAGGCGATGCCGACGCCGAACGGATTGAGCGGACCGCGATAGAGCACGAGCGGGCTCAGTAAGCCGAAGACGAGGACGAATGCCGTCGGACGGGCGATCCAACCGCCCGCAATCGGTGCCAACGCGGCCTGCATCGCCGGTTCCTTGACGGCAACGAGCAGCATACCGATGCCCATGAAGAGCACGATCGCCGGCGCAACATCCTCGATTCCGCGAATCGCAGCGCCGACGAGGGTTTGTACGATGGCGCGCGGGCGAACGATCGCCGCCCCGAGCAGTGCCGCGACCGAGAACGCCGAGATCGCATCAAAGTGCAAGAAAAAATAGAGCGGCATCGGCAAGAGCGGCACAAGCATCGCAATCGCCGGCACCTTCGTCGCGATCGCATCTTCGACGTCGAGTACCCTCGCATCGCTCTCCGCTTGCGGTTCGCGCCAGGTCGCGTAATCGCGTTCGCGGGCAAACCCGACGACGGCGAAGGCGACGAGTGCGACGGCATCGACGGCAGCAAGCGCGAGTGCGAACGGCAGCAAGCGCGCTTCGGTTACTCCGAAAAACGTCGTGTAGAAAGTCCAATTCGCGATGTTAAACGTAAAGCCGAGCGCGAACGCCATGAGAAACAACGGCCCCGTCAGCCGCCTCGGCACGCCGACGGCGAGCATCGTCGGCAGCACGATCGCGCCGACCATGACGATCG
>JAJYRI010000004.1 GCA_021794175.1 bacterium | reverse complement strand
GCGACGAAGAAATCGCACGGTCATGCGTTCTACGAAGAGATCGGGAAGAAGGGTGGCAAGAAAGGCGGCGAAGCGACCCGAGATCGTTATGGAGCGGATTTTTACGAACGCATCGGACAAAAAGGCGGCCAGCGCGTCAAAGAGCTTATCGAACAGGGTAAGCGCGCCGCAATCGTCGCCGAGGAAGAAGAGCGCGCGAGCTAGCGTCGCGCGCACGCATCTGCGTGCGCTCGGCACAGCGCTTGCGCTCGTAGCGGTCGTTCTCGCAACGCTCTTCCCCGCGCCGCCGCTGCGCGCGATCGTCATCGCGACCCCTCCGCCGGGGCAGCCGATCGCCTCTGCCCTCGGTACTCCGCACCCATCGTCGACCTCGCTTTTTTTTACGCTCGACGATCCGCTCTCATCGGTAACCTCGCAGCGCGGCGAAATCGTTCGCGCGCATCTCACCTATCCGCTACGCGTCGACGGAGTGGCGCTTGCCCCGGCCGGAAGCCCGGAGCTCATTAAAGTGCTCAACGTTCGCGCGGCCGCAAGCGGCGACGTATACGGTTACGTCGATATTTTTTTCGAGCCGCTCAAGCTGACCGACGGCAAAACGTTGCCGCTGGTCGCGCCATCGTCGCGGCTGACCGTCCACACGACGATCGGACACGAAACGACGGTCGGCGTCGAAGACACCGTTGCAAACATTCTCTTCCCGCCGCACGTGCTCTACCAAGTCTTCCGACGCGGCCGCAATATCGAGCTCGGAAAAGGAACGCAGGTTCGCGCGCAGGTCGGTGCGCTCGTTACCGTCGCCGACGGCCAAGCGCTCATCGCGACGCCACCTCCGCTTCCGGTTCTCACCGCGACTCCCGCAGCAGCGTTTACGCCGATCCCGCTCATGACTCCGGCGCACCCGCACATTCACCGAACGCCCCCATCACCGCGTCCGACGGCATCGCCGACACCGATTTCGACGCCGACGCCTTCACCGACACCAACCTCCTCACCAGCTTGAGAAAGGGAACCCTTATGTTCCGACGCCTCGCACTCGCGTGCGCCTCGCTCGCATTCGGTATCAGCCTCATCGGAGCGGCGCCGCTCTCACCGAAACCGCAGGGAAGCGAGATCGCTTTCGTTCACCGCATTCAGGCCGATCTCGCTCAACGGTTCGCGACGATCGCCGACGCCCGCCGCGCCGGATATTTCCGCTACACCAATGAAGACAACACCGGGGCGATCAGCTATGCCAACCTCCATTGGCTCAGCACCGGCCCGGCGCATCCCAGCCAACTCTGGTACGACGTACACGGGCATCTCCTCGGCGCGGATTTCTCGGTTCCGGTCGGCGATTCACCGCAAGCTCCCAATCTCTGGGGCGTGAACCCCGCGCGTTGGATTCACATACCGGCACATTTTCATTGGGTCGTCCGCGGCGCCATGGGTAAAGATTCCTATCACGCGACCTCGCTCAAAGCATTCGTCGACGCAGGCGGCGACCCGCTCTTCCCATCGGCTTCCACGTTGGTAAAGATGGGGAAAGTTCGCAGCGCAAGCAGCGTGAAGCACCTCTTCGAGTATCCCTCGATTTGGGACCTTATCGTCTGGATTACTCCGAATCCCAATGGAGCTTTTGCAGAGAAAAACCCGCTCGTGCACCCGACCAAAAACGCCGGAATGGGTGGGATGTAACGGCGACTAGTCGCCCTGCCAGTAGTCCTTTAAGACTTTTCCACGCGAGGGATGGCGCAGCTTCCGCAGCGCCTTCGCCTCGATCTGGCGGATGCGCTCGCGCGTGACGCCGAACTCTTGGCCGACCTCCTCCAACGTCCGCTGATGCCCGTCCTCGAGGCCGAAGCGGAGCACCAAAACCTTTCGTTCGCGATCGGTGAGGTGCTGGAGGACGTCGGCCATCTTCTCTTTGAGCAACATGACCGAGGCGGCCTCAGCCGGAGCGATCGCTTCCTGGTCTTCGATGAAATCGCCGAGGTGCGAATCTTCCTCTTCCCCGATCGGCGTCTCCAGCGAGATCGGATCTTGGCTGATCTTCATGACCTCGCGGACTTTCTCGGCGCTCAGGCCCATCTCGCGACCGATCTCTTCGACGGTCGGTTCGCGGCCCAATACCTGGAGGAGTTGACGCGAGACCTTTACCAAGCGGTTGATCGTCTCCACCATGTGGACGGGGATCCGGATGGTGCGCGCCTGATCGGCAAGCGCACGGGTGATTGCTTGCCGAATCCACCACGTCGCGTAGGTCGAGAACTTATACCCTTTGCGATAATCGAACTTTTCGACCGCACGAATCAGGCCCATGTTGCCCTCTTGAATGAGATCGAGAAAGAGCATACCGCGGCCGACATATTTCTTGGCGATCGAGACGACGAGCCGAAGGTTCGCTTCGGTCAGTTGACGCTCGGCGAGCGTTGCGTCGGGGGTGAGCGTCCGGCGCACGCGCCCGTTGGCTTTCTCTGCGAGTATTCCGGCTTCGATGCGCATCGCTAACGAGCGCTCTTCTTCCATCGTCAACAGCGGCACGCGCCCGATCTCTTTGAGATACATGCGGACCGGATCGTCGAGCGAGAGCGTATCGGCGATGACCGCCTCGGCGACATCGGCCTTGCTCTCTTTTTGTTCGTCGACGATCTCAACGCCGGCGGCGGCAACGTCATCGAGCAGCTGCTCGAGATCCTCGGGGGTGACGTCCTCGATGACTTCGACTGCAGTGTTAATTTCGGTGTAGGTGAGCGAGCCGCGCGTCTTCCCAAGGGCGACGAGCCGATCGCGAATCTCCGCAAGAGAAATGACGGGCGGCGCCGGCACGCCGGAGGGCGTGGGCGCAGGCGCGGTCATCGTCGCTGTTGCTGTTTTCTTTTTTGCCATAGATACGTGCGTCGGCCCGGTTCATTCGAGCCAACCGTTGTCAAGACCCTTTGTCGTCGCCGAAAGGTTACGATTGCAAGCGTTTTGTTAGCGTCGCCAACTCTTGTCGGAGCGTTTCGGGAATCGGATTCCCCGCCTCCAGGAGGGTATCGACCTCCCGGTTGAGCTCGTCGAGCCGCCTTCGCTCGCGCTCGCGTTCGAAGTGCTCGAGTATCCGCTGCACGTGCGCCTTGGCCTCCTCGACGCCCCGATAACGGGGCGTCGAGCTACGATCGGCCTGCCCTAATGCCGCGACGATCGCCAAAAGTTCGGCGTCGTCGATGAAAAGCGAGAATATCTCCCCCGAGCTCTCGGCATCGCGCCCCCGTTCGAAGAGCGCGAGCAGAATGCGCCGGTAACGCTCGTCGCGGAATTCAAGCGGCTCGATTGCATCGGCGAAGCGCGCAATAAGATCGGGGTGCTCGATAAATATCGCTAGGAGTTCGCGTTCGTTCGAGGGTGCCCCGATGTTGCTTCCGCTACGGCGCGTGCCCGCAAGCGCGGGGTCGCTCCGGCTTCCGAACCCGGCAATTGCGTCGACGCGCGCCGCAGCGCGTAAATCATCGACCGAGAGCCCGAGCCGCATGGCGACGTAGGTGCGCCAGCGATCCCATTCTTCTCGCGGGACGAGCCGACGGACGATCTCCTCTGCTTCGCGCGCGATCGCCGCCGGGTTCTCGAAGCCGGTCTCCAGGCGCGCGATACGCGGATCGAGTTTAAATTGCACGGCGGGAACGGCCTCGGCGAGCAGGCGTTCGAAAGCAGCGCGACCGCGCACGCGCACGAAACTATCGGGGTCTTCGCCGGCCGGCAAAACGCAGATGCGCAGGCTCGCGCCGGCGCGTTCGATTTTCGTCGCCGCGATATCGATCGCTCGTAATGCTGCGGCATTTCCGGCGGCATCGCCGTCATAACAGAGAATGATCCGATCGGCATACTTGCGCAGTTCGTCGGCCTGCTCGGCGGTAAACGCCGTGCCGAGCGATGCGACCGCGTTGGCGATTCCGGCCTGGTGAAGGGCGATGCAATCGAGATAGCCCTCGACGACGACCAGCGTTCCGCTCTCTTTTGCAGCGCGGCGAGCGATCTCCAGCGCGAAAAGCGCCTGGCCTTTGGTATAGACCGGCGTCGTCGTGGTGTTGAGATATTTCGGCTCGCCATCTCCGACGCTACGTCCGCCGAAGGCGACGATCTCGCCGGTCGTGTTCCGCGTCGGCACCATCAAGCGGTCGCGATAAAAATCGTAAAACCCGCGTTGCCCCGTTCGTACGAGCCCCGCGCGCTCCGCGAGCGCGAGGTCGAGACCGCGACTCGTTAATTCGGCGACCAGCCCATCCCAGCGGTCGGGAGCGTAGCCGATTGCGAAGCGCGCGATCGTTTCATCGTCGAGCCCGCGCCCTCGTGCGTATTCGCTGCCGCGCGAGCCCTCCGGCGAGGCAAGCGTGCGCTGGAAGTACGCTGCTGCAACCGCATTGATTTCATAGATGCGCTCTTTTTCGCTCCGCGCGCGCGCTTGGTCGGGGCGCTCGGGCTCGAGTTCGACTCCCGCCCGCACCGCGAGCATGCGTGCGGCTTCGGGGAACGGGAGATTCTCTCGCTCCATGAGGAAGGAGATCGCATCGCCGCCCTTCCCACAGCCGAAACATTTGTAGAAGCCGCGATCGGGATGGACGTGGAACGACGGCGTTTTCTCCCCGTGAAATGGGCAGAGCCCGACGAAGTCATTCCCGCGCTTTTTCAAGGGAACGTACTGGCCGATAAAGGCAACGAGATCGGTGCGCGCGAGCACCTCGCGCAGCGAAGAACGGTCGAAAGCCACTGCCCCACGGGGTTTCCGTTTGCGAGGGAGCGAAGCCTACGCCGGGTGAAGCGCATTTTCGACCCGATCCATCGCTTCATCGAGCTTGCCCCGGGAGAGGCGGCGCTGCTCGATCTCCCGGTCATGCAGCGCATGCGTCGGCTGCGTCAACTCGGGCTGGCATACCTCGCCTTCCCCTCCGCCGAACATTCGCGTTTTACGCACGCGCTGGGCGCGATGGCGATCGGGACGCGCGCGTTCGACGCGATCGTCGAACACGACCGCGCGCTCTTCCCCGACGATCGCGAGATCGCCGCGCAACGACGCCTGCTGCGCGTCGCGCTTCTCTTACACGATATCGGCCACGGGCCGTTCAGCCACGCCTGCGAAGCGGTGCTCGGGATGCGGCACGAAGCACGGACCGCGGCGTTGCTCGCACAGCCCTCGATGCGCGCGCGGATCGAGGGGCTCGACGTCGACCCCGACGAGGTACTCGGCCTCATTCTCGGCTCGGGCAACGCTCGCTATCCGGCGTTGCGCGAACTCGTCAGCGGCCCGAACCTCGATGCCGATCGCATGGATTATTTACAGCGCGACTCCTATTTCACCGGTGTGGTGAACGGGCGCTACGACGCCGAGCAACTGCTCGCATCGTTGCGACTGATCGACCGCAACGGCGAACTCGTTCTCGGTATCGACGGCCGCGGTGTGGTCGCGTTGGAATCGTTCGTACTGGCGCGCTATATGATGTTCGCGTCGGTCTACTTTCACCACACGACGAGGCTCTTCGAACGCATCCTTCAAGACGTACTCCACGAGTTATGGCCCGATCCTCGATCGCTCGACCCGATCGATGAGTTTTTACGCTGGGACGATTTCCGCGTGCTCAACGAACTCAACGAGCGCAACAGCGTTGCGGCGACGGCACTACGCGAGCGCACGCGCCTCTACGGGCTTGCTGCGGAATTTAATGCCGAACACGATCTGCGAGCTTTCGAAGCTTGCGAGGCCGCGCTGCGCGAGCGTTTCGGCGACGCGGGGGTCTGGGCCGATTCACAGTCGCAGCTCCTTCATCGGCTACCGCTGGGGCTCGACGACGTCAACGCACGAACCGTATGGGTTACCGGAGCGGCGGGGATCGTCGATGCGCGCGAAGCCTCCGATCTCATCGGAAAGCTCTCGGGGCGCGTCTATTGGCGCAAGCTCTTCGTCGCCCGCTCGCACGGCAGCATCGAAGAGGCGCGTGCGATCTGCCGGGCGACCCTTGCCGCCGCTCGGCGCTAGTGTCCTGAGCCGCAAGTCGCGATTCGCTATTTTATATGCGTCATGAGCAGCGAGGTCGCGAGCGAAATGACACCCGTAAGCCCGACGAAGAGCGTTAGCACCGCCCGCGAGAGCCGACTTTCGTAGCGCGCAGCTAGCGCCTCGCCCCGTTGCTCGAGGCCCAGAAGTCGACCGTCGAGGCCCTGCATTCTGCCGTCGAGAGCTCCGATTTCCCCGCCGAGCGTTGCAGCAACCGTATCGATCTTCTTGTCGAGCGTCACGGCAACCATATCGATCTTCTTGTCGAGCGTCACGGCAACCGTATCGATCTTCTTGTCGAGCGTCGCGGCAACCGCATCGATCTTCTTGTCGAGCGTCGCGGCAACCGTATCGATCTTCTTGTCGAGCGTCACGGCAACCGTATCGATCTTCTTGTCGAGCGCCTCGGCGACCGTATCGATCTTCTTATCGAGCTTTTCACACGCGTCGCGAAGGTCGGATTTCGTTACGACGTTCTCCTGAAAGACCATGCCGAAAACCTCGGCGACCGCTTCGGCATGTTCGAGGCTATCGCCGGCCTTCTGGAGCCGCTTGGAGATCGCGAGCGTATCTAGCATGCTACTCATAGTATCGGTCCTCTCCTAAAAAAGATTCAGAGGGGAGCGTACCGCAGCGCTATAGCCCGAACGTTGCTCGTCTATTTCCCCGAGCTGAACGCCGCTTGCGCCGCCGCTAGGCGAGCGATCGGCACGCGGTACGGCGAGCAGGAGACGTAATCGAGGCCGAGCGTGTGGCAGAACGCCACGCTGCTCGGCTCGCCGCCGTGCTCGCCGCAGATGCCGATTTTCAGCCCTGGGCGAGCAGAGCGGCCAAGTTCGACCGCTTGGCGCATGAGCGAACCGACACCGCGTTGGTCGAGCACCTGGAACGGGTCGTCTTTGAGGATGCGCTTTTCGAGATAGTGCGGAATAAACGATGCCTCGGCATCGTCGCGGGAATACCCGTAGGTCGTCTGCGTGAGATCGTTGGTGCCGAAGGAAAAGAACTCGGCCCGCTGCGCGATCTCGTCGGCGACGATACACGCGCGCGGCAGTTCGATCATCGTTCCGATGTGGTAGTCGAGGGCGATTCCGCGTTCGGCGAGCACCGCATCGGCAACCGCCTTTGCGGCATCGTAGGTAAAGCGCATCTCCTCGGGAGTGCCGACGCCGGGAATCATCACCTCGGGGCGAGCGTCGACCCCGCGCGCCTTCAGCGAGCAAGCTGCCTCGAAGATCGCTCGCACCTGCATCGCATAGATCTCGGGATAGAGAATGCCGAGTCGACAGACGCGAAGGCCGAGCATAGGGTTCTGTTCGTGCAGTTGTTCGACACGACGTAAAAGCGCCTCGCGCTCTTTGTACCGCGGCGAATCGGTTCCCTCGCGCACGCGCATTTCCGTCGTTTCGACGAGCAACGATTCAAGCGATGGGAGAAATTCGTGAAGCGGCGGATCGAGCAGGCGAATCGTAACCGGTAAGCCGGCCATCGCTTCGAGGATTCCGACAAAATCATCGCGCTGAAACGGTAGCAAGCGCTCGAGTGCGCTCGCGCGCGTCTGCACGTCGGCGGCGAGAATCATCTCTTGCACGACGGGCAAGCGTTCGCGCGCCATAAACATATGCTCGGTGCGACAGAGCCCGATCCCTTGCGCGCCGAGTTCGCGTGCCTTCCGAGCGTCGTCGGGCGTATCGGCATTTGCCCAGACCTGCATCGTGCGCAAACGATCCGCCCACGAGAGAAACGTGGCTAACCATTGCGGCAACGTACTCGGCGGAGCGAGCAACGGAGCCTCGCCGAGGATCACCGCGCCGGTGCTTCCGTCGATGGTCAGCCAGTCGCCCTCATGGATGGCAACGCCGGCGAGCACCGCACTTCCGGCACGACGATCGATCTGCAATGCCTCGCAGCCCGCGACGCACGGTTTTCCCATCCCGCGCGCGACGACGGCGGCGTGCGAGGTCGCACCGCCTTTTGCAGTCAGGATGCCTTCGGCGGCGATGATTCCATGCATGTCGTCGGGAGTCGTCTCGACGCGCACGAGGATCGTGCGCTTTCCGCGCTCGCGCCACGCGACCGCTTCGTCGGCGTCGAAGACCACCTGCCCGCTCGCCGCCCCCGGCGATGCATTGAGGCCGTGCGCGGTCGGAACGATCGCCGCTCCGGGATCGATGCGCGCGTGAAAGAGCGCATCGAGCGAACGCGCATCGACGCGGCTCACCGCGGTCCGTTCGTCGACGAGACCTTCCTCGACCAGCGCGAGCGCGATCTTCACCGCAGCCTCCGCGCTGCGTTTCGCGTTGCGCGTCTGCAACATATAGAGTTTGCCGCGCTCGACCGTAAACTCGAGATCCTGGACGTCCTTGTAGTGCCGCTCCAGCCGATGCGCGATCTCGACGAATTGTTCGTACACTTCGGGCTGGCGGTCTTTGAGATCGGTGATACGCTCGGGCGTGCGAATGCCGGCGACGACATCTTCGCCCTGCGCGTTGCGAAGATACTCGCCGAACAGCACGTTTTCACCGGTATTGGGATCGCGAGTGAACGCCACCCCGGTTCCCGAATCGTCGCCCATGTTGCCGAAGACCATCGCCATCACGTTCACGGCAGTTCCCCATTCGTCGGGGATACGGTTGTAGCGACGATAATCGATAGCGCGGCGTGAGTTCCACGAAGCAAAAACCGCCGCGATCGCAAGGCGCAACTGTTCGTGAACGTCCTGCGGAAAGGATCGTCCAGCCTCACGTTCAACGATCGCCTTAAATTCCGCGACGAGCTCCCGCCACGCGTCGGCATCGAGTTGCGGATCGCTCTTGACCCCGCGTGCTAACTTCGCGCGATCGATCGCTTCCTCGAAATGATGTTTTTCAATATCGAGCACGACGCCGGAGAACATTGCGATGAAACGCCGATATGCGTCCCAGGCGAAACGATCGTTCTTCGTGAGAGCGGCGAGCCCGAGCACCGTTTCGTCGTTGAGGCCGAGGTTAAGAATCGTGTCCATCATCCCGGGCATCGAGGCGCGTGCGCCCGAGCGTACCGAGACCAATAAGGGGTCGCGTGCATCGCCGAAGCCCTTTCCGATACGCTGCTGCAGCGATGCCATCGCAGCTTCGATCTCGGCGTCGAGCCCGTCGGGGAAGCGATTCCCGGCGGCGAAATATTCGACGCAGGCGGTCGTGGCGATCGTAAAACCCGGCGGAACCGGGAGGCCGGCGCGCGTCATCTCGGCGAGACCGGCGCCCTTGCCCCCGAGCAGATCGCGCATCGACGCGTCGCCCTGCTCGAAGGTATAAATGTACCCCATCTTACCGGGTCGCTCCGGAGATCGCGGCGTTGAGATAACCGGCGAGTCCGTCGACCGCCACACGCTCTTGCGTCATCGCGTCGCGATCGCGAACGGTTACTTTCCCATCCGCGAGCGAATCGTAATCGAACACCAAGCAATACGGCGTACCGATTTCATCCTGACGGCGATAGAGTTGGCCGATATTCCCTTCGTCGTACTGCGTCCGAAAATGCGGGCGCAATGCCGCTTCGATGCGCTTCGCTCCCTCGACGAGTTCGGGTTTGTTCCGGGCGAGCGAGAACACCGCTGCCTGTACCGGCGCGATCCGAGGATGGAAGTGCAGGACGATACGTTCGCTGCTCTTGCCATCGGCACCGGTCACCGTTTGCTTTTCGTATGCATCGACGAGGAAGGTCAGCGTCGTGCGATCCATGCCCGCCGAGCTCTCGATCAGTAACGGGGTATAATGTTGTTTCGACGCTTCATCGAAGAAGCGAAGATCTTTCCCGGAGAGCGACATGTGCGCTTCGAGATCGTAGGTGCCGCGATGGGCGATCGATTCGAGCTCGCCCCATCCCCATGGGAAGAGATATTCGACGTCGACGCCCGCCTTCGCGTAATGCGGACGCTCCTGCGGGGTGAGTTCGTAGAATCGGAGCCGTTCTTCGGCGATACCATAGCTCGCATACCACGCCTTGCGACGAGCGACCCACTCCTGAAAGACCTCCATATCGCGGCCGTCATCGGGAACGAAATACTCCAGTTCCGCCTGTTCGAATTCACGAACGCGAAAAGTAAAATTCCCAGGCGTAATTTCGTTGCGGAAGGATTTTCCGATCTGCGCGATGCCGAACGGCGGTTTCTTTCGCGCGCTCTGAAAGACGTTTTTGAAGTTCACGAAGATGCCTTGCGCCGTCTCGGGACGGAGATAGGCGACCGAGGCGCTATCTTCCATCGGCCCGATCTGCGTGCGCATCATCAGATTGAAGTTCCGCGGTTCGGTAAAACTCGCTTTGCTACCGCAATCGGGGCACTGATTCGGGTCCTTCAGGTGATCGAACCGAAAGCGGTGTTTGCAGACTTTGCAATCGACGAGTTTATCGTGGAATGCATCGACGTGACCGGAGGCTTTCCAGGTGAGCGGATGCATGATAATCGATGAATCGAAACCGACGACATCGTCGCGCAGTTCGACCGTATCGCGCCACCAGGCATCCTTCACGTTCCGTTTGAGAACCGCGCCCAACGGGCCGTAATCCCAAAAGCCGTTGATGCCTCCGTAAATCTCGCTGCTCTGGAACATGAAGCCGCGCCGCTTGGCAAGCGCGGTAATTTCGTCCATCGTCACGCGGACGCCGATGCTGCTATCCATAGGGGCGACTACGTTTCTCAGCGGGCGCAGGAAAACCCTCACCCCTCAGGCTTTCGAGCAAGGCCACCCCTCCAAACGCCGAGGGCGGCGGGGCGCAGAGCCCTCCACGCCTTAGAAGAGCGGCAGGGAGCGAGCGCGATCGTTGCCGGGTCGAGCCCGCTCGCCGATGACTTCGACCAGAGCGATCCCGTTTTTATCGAGGATCGTTGGGATGAACGATTGCTCCCGCTCCACTTGAGCGCCGAAGGCAAGGATCGGTTCGGCGCCCATCAGCTCCGCTTCGTAGCGCACGCGGTAATCCATGAGCTGCCCGACACCGTACCGCATTCGGTCGAGCGCGACCGAGGGACGCGGCAGACTCTTCGCCTCGATGAGAAAACGCCGCTCGCCCAGATGAGCGAAGAGATCGACATGATTGTTATAGAGCCCGCTTCCACCCATCGCTTGGAAGCGTTTCAACAAGACGTCGAGCGTCCGTTGATGGTCGCCGCGCGCCCGCTCGTGCAACGACGCAGCCTCGTAGGGATCGGGGGGCGCGTTGCCGTGCGGAACGTAGCCGACCCCGGGCGGAACGACGAGCATTTCACGAAATGCGTCCTTCGGAATTACCCCGGGCGCAAAGATGCCGCGATCCTGTAGCGACGCGCTCCCCGCCATTTCGGTAGTCGGGGCGACCGAATACGCTTGCCCTGCGGCGAGAATTGCGAAATATCGCATCGGCTCGATCGAGCGGATCGAGCGCCCCTGCAGGTTTCCCAATCGTTCGCTTCCGGTTTCGTAGTAGGTGCCGTTCGGGTCGCGAAACGGAACCGGGCGCATCTTGTGATAATCGTGGATCTCTACGAACCAATGACCGGCATTCTGTGTGTCGGGAATGGGATTGCCGAGGATTCCGTATCCGAAATAGGTTCCGGCCTGTCCGTGCGGCGCACCCTTGACGGGGCGCTGGTAGAGGAATCGTCGGTCGCCGATCTCATCGATGAAGCGCTTGACGAGAGGAAGATAGACCTTCGGAAAGTGATAGATCACCCCCTCACGATCGAGGTACCGATTGAAGTCCCGCAGATAATGTTGCGTGAGAATCAGCGGCACGAGCGTTCCCTAGCGAATCACGATACGAGGTGATGCGCCTTGGGCTGGGTCTCGGCGCGTAGTTGTCCGCATGCGGCCGATATATCGGTCCCCATATTGTGCCGGACCGTCGATGGAACGCCCGCATCTTCGAGAATCTTCGCAAAGGCCCAAATACGTTCGTCGCTACTGCCTTGAAACGGCGCATCCGGCGTCGCATTATAGGGAATCAAATTTACGTGATAGAGATGACCGCGCATCAGCGCGGCGAGATCGCGCGCGTGTCGATCGCTGTCGTTGGTTCCGGCGAGCATGACGTATTCGAAGAATACCTTTCGCTTCGTCGCGGCGACGTAGCGTTCGCAGGCCGCCATCAGCTCGCCGATATCGTGCCGCCGATTGACCGGCATGATCGATCCGCGGGTAGCGTCGTCGGGGGCGTGCAGGGAGATCGCGAGGTTGACTTGGAGATGTTCGTTGGTGAAATCTTCGATCCGATCGACCCAACCCACCGTCGAGATCGTGATGTGGCGATGGCCGATCCCCATCCCTTTGGGATCGTGTAATAGTGCAACGGCCTCCATCACCGCATCGTAATTATGGAAAGGCTCTCCCATGCCCATAAACACGATGTTGGTAATTTTTTTGCCGCGCTCTTGGAGATCGCGCGCGAAGAAGCGCGCTTGATCGACGATCTCGGTTGCGGTGAGGTGGCGCGAGAAACCGGCCTGGCCGGTCGAACAGAACGCACAGGCAAACGCACAGCCGGCCTGCGAAGAGATGCAGACGGTCGTTCGCCCTTCACGATGCTCCATCAGCACGGCTTCGACTTGCTTTCCATCGCGCAGGCCGAGCAGCGCTTTGCTCGTCTGCCGATCTTGCGACCGCTGCACGACGACGGGCTCGACGCTGGAGAAACGAAGGCCGCGTTCGGCTAAGCGCGCGCGCAGTTCGAGCGGCAACGTCGTGACCTCGTCGACACCGCCCAGCAATTCACGCATCGCTGCGCGATAGAGCTGGTCGATACGGTACGGTTTGAGATCGAAGGTCGAGATGAACTCTTCGGGGGTTGAGAATCCGGCGCGCCCGACGACCTCGCGCAGCCAGATCGCCTTTGGATCGCGATACATGGCTCTCACTCTACCACGGGCTCGGCTTCGAAGAGGCCGACCTGGCGCGGAGCCGTCGCCCCGCTCTGCGCCGCGAGCTCGTCGATCCGCGCCCGAACCGCCTTGAGATCGTCCCAGACCAACCGTTTTACCGCAGTGAGCTCCCCGCCGGTCTGGCGCAGGACGTACGCGGGGTGAAAGGTCACGAGCAACGGGATATCGAGCGGTCCGCGCTCCCAACGGCCGCGCTGTTTGGTGATCGCGTAGTTTGGACCGAGAAAGGATTTCGCCGCCGGTGCTCCCAGTGCAAGCAAAACGCGCGGCCGGATTATTTCGATCTGCTCGTCGAGAAAGGGGCGACAATTCGCCATCTCCGCCGGGACGGGCGCACGATTCTTGAGCCCGCGCTCGCCCTGCAACGTCGGGCGGCATTTCACCGTGTTGGCGATATAGACGTCCTCGCGAGCGAGCCCGATTGCGCCGAGCATCTTCTCCAACAACTCACCGGCACGCCCGACGAACGGGCGGCCGAGCCGATCCTCGGTCTCGCCGGGTCCTTCGCCGATCAGCATGAGATCGGCGAGTGGATCGCCTTCGCCGTAGACGTTATTACGACGCTGCGCGCCGATGCTGCAAGCGCGGCAGGCACTCGCCCGTGCGGCGGCTGCCTGCAAAGCGCGTTCGCGACGCGCGCGCTCCTCCAATATCACGTTCGCTCCTCGCGTACCACGCGAACCGCTTCGCCGAATGCGATCACCACGCAGGAACCGTCGGGGCGCTCGCTCACGTGAAATTGCAGCCCAAGTACTGCGTTTGCACCGACGCGCTCGGCCCGTTCGCGCAGCCGTTCGAGCGCCTCTGCGCGCAGACGCTCCGCATCGCTCACCAGCTCCACCGGGGCGAGTCCGACGAGCATCCCAATGCTGCGGAAGGTGGAGCGAAGGCGGTTCTGCGGCTGTTCGGCCTGTCCCGAGACATACCCAAAGCGCCGGGCGACGCGCCGCCCGGGGAACTCGGCGAAGGTAACGAGGTTCTCGCGCGCAAGCATAGCTCGGCGTGACTGATTCCTCATCGGCCCTCATCGTCCGCCTCGACGCCCTCGGCGATACGTTGGCACTTGCACCTCTGCTCCTCGCGTTACGCGAGGCGGCTATACCCGTCGATCTCGTTCTCTCGCCGGCGGCGCGGGATCTCTTCGCACCGGTCGCCCGTCGGCACACTTACCTCGCTCCCTTCGCGCAGCGCGACGAGAGCGCCGCCAACCGCGCGGCGATCGCTGCCTTTGCCGAGGATTTGCGGCCGAATCACTACTCTCATGTGCTCGTCGCGACCGAAGATCCGGCCGGCTACCGCCTCGCGGCGGCGCTACGCGCACCGCATCGCATCGGCTTTCAGAACGGCTGGGGGAAGCCGCTCAAGACGCTTTGGGTGCGTTCGCTGCTCACGCAGGCGATCTACCGCAGTGCGGGGCTCGATCCACGAGCGCCGCACGAATGCGAAGTGCTCTTTTCGCTCGGCGCATCGCTGCTCGCGCCGGGGGCTCGACCCGCGCGTGACCCACAGAGGCTGCGTCCCCTTCTTCTCGCTCGCGAGACAGCGCCGCCGCAGGGCATTGCCTTGCAACTCACCTCAAAATGGGAGCGGCTCGGTATGACGGTCGCACAGGTACGCAGCTTCCTCGATCGAGCGAACGAACGTTTCGGAGCGATTCGCCTTCTTGCACCGCTTTCCGAACGCGCGCAGATATCGTCGCTCGCCGAGGGGCTCGCCGGAATCGAATGGTTCGCAGAGCTGCAGCCATGGATCGCCGCGATCGCCGAAAGCGAGATACTCGTCGCTCCCGATTCCGGAGCGATTCACGTCGCCGGCATGCTCGGCACACCGTGCATTGCGGTCTTTCAACGCGGCGCCGAGTTCGAGCTTCAGCGAGGCCGCTGGCGTCCTTGGGCCGCGCCTAGCGTGACGCTCGAGGGCAACGCGGAATGGCCGCAACGGGCACTCTCGTCCCTACCGTCATTACGAGAATCTTCCCGCACCTGACGGCGACCCGCAGTTTCCCCTGCGCTTCAAGCGCCGCAAGACGGGTCGCATTTTCCTGCAGTCGCGGCGAATGAGGAAAGGCACGATCGATCAAGACGATATCGCTCGGAAGCGGTGCGGCGGCGTCGTCGGGTAATAACGTCGCCCGCGCGACGCGCAGAGCGAGATGGCCGTAGGCTTCTTCTTGCGTTGCGACGGGGAGATCGGCGGGCCACCGCGCGAGATAGGCATCGAGCGCGCGATCTCGCGCCTCGATCGGTCGCAGGTTCAATGCCGGATGCAAGGGATCGGCGACGGCGAACTCCAGCGCGCAGAGGGCGAGCGCAACGTAGAGCGTGCGGCGCGAAACGCGCGGCGCGGCAAAGGCAAATGCCGCGAGGATATAACCGATCCAGGCGCCGGCATAATGCGTCCCCATCGTAAATGTCGTCGGCATACGCGAAAGAAGCACTTCGGCAAGCGGTGGGATGGCGAAGAGCGCCACCGACGAGCGCAACGGAACGAACGCCAACGGCGCAAGAGCGAGAACGAGAAATCCGATCCGCTCGACCAACGTGCCCGGAAGCGCGGCGAAATCGCTCGCGTTCCAGGCATAGAAACGCGTCGGCTGCCAAGCCGGATTCGTGCCGGCATGCGGTGCGATGACGAGGAAGAAAACGGCGGCGACGGCGACGGCAAGCGCGCCGATTCCAAGTAAAAAGCGCCGCATCGTCGTATCGCCCCGTAGCCACCACGCAGCCGCGAAGGCCGCGAAACCGATGAAGAGCGCTTGATCTTCTTTCACGGCAAGCGCGAGAACGGCAAACGCGGCTGCGGACCGAAAGCGACGGGCATCGAGCGCCCAGAACAACCACAGCACCGCCGCCGGCGCGAAGACGTTTTCATGAAAATCCACGAACGCCAGCCCGGCGAGCGGAGGATAGAGTGCCGCGATCCACGCCGCTATCGCGGCAGTACGCGCGTCGGCGTTACGCTCGACAATGGCATAGACCGCGGGAATAACCAACGCGCAGGCCGCTGCTTGAATGATAACGAGCACCAACGGCGAGTCCCAGAGATGCAGCAGCAGCATCGGGACAGCGAGGATCGGCGAAAAATGGAACGCCCAGTGGCTGCCTTCAATCGGATTGCAGAGACAGAAAAAATTCGTTCGCAAGCTCTGCGCAAAAATTCCGAAATCGACGAGATTACGGTGCGCTGCGTAACGCCACGCCCCTAGCAACGTAAAGAGAAGCGCGTATCCCGCGGCGATCGCCCACGGTAACCGTTGCTTCACGCCGACGATGATGTCGCGCCGGTGGCGGCGCGCCGTGTCTGCAGGTAGGGCCAAATGAAGGTATCGATATTACCGTCGAGTACGCCCTGCGCGTCGCCGACTTCCACGTTGGTACGGTGATCTTTTACCAACTGGTATGGTTGCAACACATACGAACGAATCTGCGACCCCCATTCATTGGCCTGTCGCTCGCCGCGCAGGGAAGAGAGACGTTCGTCGCGTTCTTGCGCAGCTCGTTGCACGAGTTTTGCGCGTAGGATGTTCATCGCGACTTCGCGGTTCTGCGCTTGCGAACGTTCTTGCTGCGAGGCCACGATGATGCCGGTCGGTTCGTGAATGATGCGAATCGCCGATTCTGTTTTATTCACGTACTGGCCGCCGGAACCGCCGGACTTAAAGGTCTCGATCCGCACCTCATCGGGCTTTATCGCCACCTCCCCATGCTCTTCATCGGCGATCTCCGGGATGACGTCGACCGCGGCAAAGGAGGTATGACGCCGATGGGCCTGATCGAAAGGCGAGAGCCGAACTAAGCGATGAACGCCGCGCTCGCTCTCCAACATACCGTATGCGTTTCGGCCGCGCACGAAGAATGTCACCGATTTCAGTCCGGCTTCTTCCGCCGGCGATTCTTCGACTAACTGCGTCTGAAAGCCGTGCCCCTCCGCCCAGCGTAAATACATCCGTAGGAGCATTTGCGTCCAATCGGCGGCGTCGACACCGCCCGCACCGGCGAAGATGCTGACGATGGCGCCGTGGTTATCGAACTCGCCGTCGAAATTCGCCGCCATTTCCAGTGCATCGAGGTCGCGTTCGCAGAGTGCGATGCTGCGATCGATCTCTGTTTGTGCATCTTCGTCGTCGCCGAAAACATCGAGCATCTCGCGCGCATCGGCGAGCGCCGCCCCGATACGGTCCATCGTGCCGAGCTCCTCGCGGAGGTCGGCAAGATCTTTCATCGTCCGCTGCGCTGACCCGGCATTCTCCCAAAAGCCTCCCTCGCGCGAACGCTGGTCGAGCTCGGCGGCGCGGCGCGCCTTACCTGCATAGTCAAAGACGCTCCTTGAGGCCTTCAAGACGAGCGATACAGACGGCGATCGAGGTTCTTTGCGTTTGGCTCATGGCGGCGCGGTCGCTTCTCGATTTCTGCGCGGGCACCTTTCCAACATGGCAGTCGCGCGTGAACGAGAGGCAGCACTACTCGATGGAGGCACCATGCTCGATTTCAACACCCACACGACGATGCCCAATTTTCTCGGCGGACTCTCCTCGCTGGCAGACCCGCTCCAGGCGATCGAGAACCCCGGCGCGTTCGGGAACGCCGGCACGAATGACGGCATCGCACGCTTTCTCCCGCCGGGCTTCTCCGAAGGCGGTGGAATCCTCGGCTCGCTCGTTGCCGGAGAGAACGGCGGCGGCGCCGCCACCGTGCCCGGTCCGTTAGCGGGGATCTCGAACCTGTTGATGCAGCTCATCGGCATGCTCGGTTCGCTGCTCAGCGGCGGCGGTATGCCGACGGGTCCGGTAAATGCGCCGCCCAGCCCCGAGAACTACTTCTCGAGTGCGGGCGGCGCGTCGACCGGGGATCCTCATCTCAGCTTCTCCGGACAGAGTGCCGCGGGGAGCTATGCCGGCCATTGGGACTCGATGTCCGGGCACGGCGATCTCCTCGATTCCGATTCCGTTCCCGGCGGATTTACGATATCGACGACCCCGACGCTGCCCAACGGCCAGGGGGTTAGCTACAACGCGTCGGCGAGCATCACGACCAACGGCGGCAGCAGCGTGCTCACCTACGCAGCCGATGGGAGCGCAACGATCGCGCAGAACGGAACGACGACCGCGCTGGCACCCGGACAGAATCTCTCGCTTCCCGGCGAGGATATTCGTTGGAACGCCGACGGCTCGCTGCAGGTCGATGTCGATGACGGCAACGGCGGGAATATCTCGACGACGCTCTCTCGGAACGGAACCGGCGTCGACGTCCGCGCAACCGCGCAGAATATCGATCTCGGCGGCGATCTCGTCAACGGTGCTACGCAGAATCCACCGCAAGCAATCGGGGCACCGATTCCGATGCCACCGCCGATTCTCGACCCGCGAATCCGCTATACGCGGCTCTGAATCGAGCCTCACATACGACAAATGAGAGCTCCGGACGCGTCAGCGACGCCGCCGGAACTCTCACGCTCTCCTCGCTTGCCAAGCGACACCTCGTGCGCCCAACGGCGCAGCACGCTAGCTTAGCGCAGCTGCTCCGGGGGCGCCATGGCACTTCTTATATTTCTTTCCGCTTCCGCACGGACAGAGATCGTTGCGGCCGACCTTCGGTTGGTCGCGATGCAGCGGCTTCGCCGGCTCCTCGCTCGCGAGGTTCGTCCGCATCTCCCGATTCGGGCGCGGGCCTCCCGGCATCGGTCCGAGCAACGCCTCGACGTCGCGCTCCGAGAGATGTCCGCCCTCGGCCTCGCCCTGCCCGCCATGGAGCGATATCGGTGCCCCGTCGGGCTGCTCTTCACCGTATTCGATCTGGACGTGGAAGAGCGCTTTGATCGCCTCGTCAGCGATATTGTTTTTCAGGTCCTCGAATATCTCGAACGCCTCTTTTTCGTACTCGACGCGCGGATCGATCTGTCCGTAGCCGCGTAACCCGATACCGTTCTTGAGGTGATCCATCACGTAGAGATGGTCGACCCACTGGCGATCGATGATCGGCAGCAGTAAGAAACGCTGTTCGACGATCCGCATCATATCGGGGCCGACTTCGGTTTCTTTCTTTTCGTAGGCTTCGACGGCGCGCTCGTTGAGCAATCGACGAATACCCTCGCGATCGTGGCGCCCGAGCTCTTCGAGCGTTACGCTCTGCTTGATCGGAAAAATAATTTCGAGCTCGTTGAGAACCTCGGGAAGATCCCAGTCGCCGGGGTGCGCGTTCTCCGCGACGTTCTGTTCGATCGTTTCGTTGATCTTCGCGGCAAGCGTCTGCAACATAAACGACCGAGAGTCGAACGTGCCTTCCAAAATCGCACGGCGATCGGCGTAAATGATCTCGCGTTGTTTGTTCATTACGTCGTCGTATTCGAGAACGTGTTTGCGGATTTCGTAGTTATGATTCTCGACGCGCTTCTGTGCGTGCTCGATGCTGCGCGAGACGAGTTTCGACTCGATCGGCGCCTCGTCGGTAAATCCGACGCGGTCCATCATCGAGGTCATGCGGTCGCCGCCGAAGAGCCGCATAACTTCGTCCTCGAGCGAGAGATAAAAGCGCGTCGACCCCGGGTCGCCCTGCCGCCCCGAACGACCGCGCAACTGGTTATCGATGCGTCGCGATTCGTGACGTTCGGTGCCGATGATGTGTAGCCCGCCGATGTCGGCGACGCCTTCGCCGAGCTTAATGTCGGTGCCGCGACCGGCCATGTTCGTGGCAATCGTCACTTGGGCGTAGCTGCCGGCATCTTTGATGATATCGGCCTCTTGCTCGTGATACTTTGCGTTGAGGACGTTGCACTCCACGCCTTTGCGACGCAAGTTCCCGGCCAGCAACTCGCTTTTCTCGATCGAGCGCGTACCGACAAGAACCGGGCGACCCTTTGCGTGCTCGGCGATGATCTCACTGACCACCGCTTCAAACTTCGCTTTTTCGCTCTTGAAAACGATATCGGGATAGTCTTTACGAACCATCGGCATGTTGGTAGGAATCGTTACGACATCGAGGCTGTAGATCTCGCGAAACTCTCGTTCCTCGGTTTTTGCCGTTCCGGTCATACCGGCCAGATGATCGTAGAGCCGGAAAAGGTTCTGGAAGGTGATGGTGGCCAGCGTCTGGTCCTCGCCGCGAACCTTGATGCCTTCTTTCGCTTCGATCGCTTGGTGGATACCGTCGGAATAGCGACGGCCGTACATGAGGCGGCCGGTAAATTCATCGACGATAACGATTTCATCGTCTTTAATGATGTATTGCTGGTCGCGATGAAAAAGGTTCCATGCCTTCAAGCCGGCGTTTAATTGGTGCGCGAGCTCGATATTGCGCTGGTCGTATAAGTTGGAAATGCCCAACATTTTTTCGACTTTTGCTACGCCGGCTTCGGTGATCGGAGCGGCGTGCGCTTTCTCATCGACCGTATAGTCCTCGCCCTTTTTCAAGCGAGGGATAACTTGAGCGAACTTCCCGTACAGATCGGTCGATTCTTGCGACGGCCCGCTGATGATGAGCGGCGTGCGCGCTTCGTCGATGAGAATCGAGTCGACTTCGTCGATGAGGGCAAAGTAGAGATCGCGCTGGACCAGGTCTTCCTTCTGCCACGCCATGTTGTCGCGGAGGTAGTCGAACCCGACTTCGTTGTTGGTGACGTAGGTGATGTCGCAAGCGTAGACCTCGCGTCGCTCGGTCGGTTCCAGCCCGTGCTGGACGATTCCGACGGAGAGTCCGAGCGAGCGATAGAGCGGGCCCATCCATTCTGCGTCGCGGCGTGCCAGATAGTCGTTCACCGTTACAACGTGAACGCCGCGCCCTACCAACGCGCGCGCGTAAACGGGCAACGTTGCGACGAGCGTCTTTCCCTCACCGGTCCGCATCTCGGCGATGCGTCCCTCGTAAAGCACCTGACCGCCCATGATCTGGACGTCGAAATGACGCATCCCCAAAACGCGGCGCCCCGCCTCCCGCGTGACCGCGAAGGCCTCGGGAAGCAGATGGTCGAGATCTTCTCCGCGGTCGAGCCGCAAGCGAAATTCCGCGGTCTTGCCGCGCAATGCTTCGTCGTCGAGCGCCGAGATCTCCGCTTCGAGTCCGTTGACTAGGGTCGCCGTTTTCCGAAGACGGGCGATATCGCGTTCGTTTGCGTCGAAGAGCGTTTTCAGGAAGGCCATGCTGAGCTATATACTCCGAGAAAGGTCAGATGTTGTGGTACGTTCGTGCGCCGGTATGAGGGGGAGATCGACCGAGAACGTACTCCCGGCATTTTCTTTAGAACGCACCTGAATGCTGCCGCGATGCGCCTCGGCTATTTTTTTGGCGACGTAGAGGCCGATACCCGAGCCTTCGATGCCGCGATTGCGAGCGTTGCTGCCGCGTCCGAACCTGGTAAATACCGTTGCCAGATCGCCCTGTGGAATGCCGATGCCGTGGTCGGTGACGTCGAGCACCGCACGCCCACCTTTCTTTGTCACGTGAACGACGATCTCTTCACCGGAATATTTTAAGGCGTTCGAAATAAGATTGTCGAGTACGTGCCGAAAGCGCGACCGGTCGAGTTCGACCATAATATCGCTTTCTCCCGGAGCGAAGACGACGCGTGGATTATTCGGCGCAATCTCGGTAAGATTTTCGGCAACGTACGCCGCAAAATCGGTCGGCGTCTGCTCCAGGGCGAAACTCTCGCCTTGCGAATGCGCGAGCGCGAGCGCATCTTCGGCGAGACGCACCAGCCGTTTTGCTTGCGCGTAGATGGTTTCGATTTCTTCGGACTTGGTGTTGGCGTTCTCCATGAGGAGCTCGCAGTATCCCTCGATGACGGTCAGCGGCCCGCGGAAATCGTGCGCCAACATGGCCAGCAGGTCGTCCTTAAATTGGTTCGATTCATGGAGCGCTCTATTCGCGTCGGTCGACGCGGCGTAGAGTTCGAGGTTGCGCAAGGCAAGTGCGGTGAGCGCGCCGAGCTCCTGCAGCAACCGCAAACGATCCCGACCGAAACGAATGTCGCCCTTCGCTCCAACGAGCAGAAAAGCGTCGATCGCGTCGTTCGCGCCCTCTCCCGCTCCGTGGACGAGCGGAGCGACGGCAAAACCGACGCCTTCGATCAGGCGTTGCACACGGCGCTCCTCCGGGCCGATCCCCATCGCCTGCGTAACGCGCATATCGAGGGCGAGGCCCGTGCGAGCAATGAGATCCTCTACCGCTCCTCCATAGGAACCGACGACCCTGTATCGGTCGCCCATCCAGCGCAAAACGCAGGCCTGTTCGGCATCGACGAGCGATGCCGCCAAGCGCGACATCACCTCTGCCAGCGTCGGAAGATCGACTTGCCCGAGGATCGTACGCGCGGCCTCGGCGAGCGTTTCGCGTTCCTGTGCGCGACGTCGTTCCCGTTCGTATGCATGTGCGTTGGCCAGGGCGATTTCGAGATGCGAGGCGAGCGTGCGAACGAACATCGCCCGCTCGTCTTGCGGCCAGGTAAAGCCCCCGTCGACGCTGCGCATGGCGATGAGGCCCCACAGATTCCCGTCGATGCGCAGCGGAACGACGACCCCGGAACCATCTCCGAAAAGCGCTTCCCGCGATACGCGCGGCAGCAGCGCCGAATCGGAGGGGTCATCGACGACGAGAAAGGGTTCCAATCCCGCGCGTTCGACGCGATCGAGCGGCGTAAAGCCGCGGGAACTATCGCGCGAACGCATGGCACGGCGAACGAGCACGTCGCCGTCGAGAACGTAGGCAAAGCAATCGATCGGCAACTCGTGCGACGTGGTAACCACGAATACCAGCAACACTTCATCCACGTACTGGGTGTCGCGAAGAATGCGCACGACACGCTCCAACGATTCGGCCTGCGTTCTGCGTGCTCGCTCGCGTTCGTAGAGGCGAGCGTTCGATAACGCCAAGCCGACGTGGAACGCGAGCGATCGCAGCGCGCTGATATCGGCGTCGTCGAACGCGTGCGGCTGTGCTGATTCGAGGACGAGCGCGTTTTCAATTTTACCGTCGACGATGAACGGCACCCCGATCGCACTGCGCGCTCCACCTTTTGCCGCGTCGTGTACGGCGTCATAATCGTCGCGCCGCGCCGCCAGCCCCGAGAACACCTTACGTAATTCGCTCTCTAACTCGATCGCGGTGGTCGGCGCATCGACGAACGGGGCGCTCGATGCCACCGGTACGATGCGAGCGTTTCCGGAGCGCTCGAAAATCGTACAGGTATCGGCATTAAACGCGGACCTGACGCCGGCAACGATCCCGCCGAGGACGTCTTTCCGGTCGAGCGATTTATGCAGACGCTCGTTGACCATCGCCAACAATTGGCTATCGCGCGATAGCCGATGCGCGGCCGCCAAGGCACGCGAGGTATCCAGCAGGTGCGTCGCCACGCCGCAGAAGGCGGCAAGATCGCCCTGTAGAGCTTCGTCGAGCGGGGCATCGAGGCCGATCGCTACGACGCCGATCGTCTTTTGCGCAGCGATGAGCGGGATGAAAAGCAGATCGCAGTCGAGGACCGACGGGCTAACCCCGGCAAGAACGCGTTGTTTATCGCGCGGAACGAAGCAAACGCCGCCGCGTTCGAAGCGCGCGAGCGCGTGAAGAAAAAGACGCCGCAACTCATGCGAGCCATCGCGCAAGCGAAAGCCGCTCGCGCCCTCCGGCGTGGTCGAGACGACGAGCGCATCGTCGACGAAAAGTAACGCCGAAGAGAACCGCGGATGCGCGATATCGCCGACGCCGCGCGCGAGAATATCGGCGCGCTCCTGCGGATCGCTTGCGGCGATGAGCGCCGCAAGCGCGGAATAGAGCCCCTGCGATTCGCCTTGGCTCATCGTCTCTGCACGTTACGGACTCAGCGCGATGCCGACGACCGTCCCTCCGACCGAGAGCGACGCCTTCGGTGCAACGTTCCCGGTCGCACCCGGCGCGAATACGAAGACTTTGTTCGCACCGCTATCGGCGACATAGATATTGCCGCTCGCATCGACTTTGACATCGGTCGGAGCGACGAGGCCGGTGGAGGAGCCCGAGATTATCGCCGTCGGCGCAACGTTTCCGTTCGCGTTCGCGGCAAAGACGAGCACCGCCGGACCGATGCCGACCGCCGACGGATCGGCGACGTAAATAGCGCCGTTGCTTGCTACCGTGACACCACGCGGCGAACCAAGATCGGTCGAAGCACCGGCGATCGTCGAGGTCGGCGGGAGATCCAGCGGCGTTGCGGTCGGCACCGGCGTCGGCGACGGGGTCGCTGACGGTGAGCTCGAGGGGATCGGCGTCGGGCTCGGGGTTGCGGTCGCCACCGGCGTGGCCGTCGGGACGGGGGTGGGCGACGGTGACGGAAGCGTATAGGTTGCGACGGTTGCATCGCCGCTATTGGCAACGATGACGGAGTTTCCGGAAATAAAAGCTGCCCCGGTAGGGATATTCAGCAACGTCGACGGCCCGCCGATATCGTCTGCAAGCGCAGGCGATCCGCTCGAAAGAGAATAGATTAACAACTGGCTCGGGGCGACTGACGCCGGATTGAGCGTCGTCACCGCCATAAGGTTCTGCGCACGCTCGATCGCGAGCCCACGCGGCTCCGGAGCCCCGAGAGAGGAGCCGAGATAGCTCGCGTACGGAAGGACGTTTCCCGTTGCCTGCGCTTGAAACTCAAGAATCGATGACGAGCCGGTACTCGCATTATAGTTCGTGACCCAGAGATTTCCCGTGGAATCGAAATCGAGGTACTGGGGGGCGTTCAGCGTCGTCGATGCGCCGCCGATTTGATAACTAGGCGTGGTCAACGAGGCGGTCGTCGATGTAAAGATCGCGACGGCGTTCAGCGAAGAATTCGTCGCGTAGAGCGTCGAGGTCGCAAAATTCGGGCCTATGTTGAGGTTGGTTGCCGTACTGGAATTGCACGCGGCGACCGCGACTGCGACGCTGATGGCGGCGAGTCCGAGGGTTAAACGACGAAGCATGAAGTCTCCTTGAGAGCGAGCTGGTTCAGGTTCCGCCCCGCCCCGATCTTTCCTTGGCTCGACCGGTCGCCGGGTGCTCGATGGAGCGCCCAGAGTACCAAAATAATCGCAATCAGGGCGATCGCCACCAGGACAAGCACGCGCCGGAGCACCCGACGGCGATGGATCGGGCGACTCGATTCGGTATCGATGATGGGACGCGGCATGGAAGGTTACTCCTTTGAATAAGTGATACGCACCGGGAGCCGTCGGGCGGCTTCGACGCGGCGGGCGCCGAGAAGCGCGAGCATCTCGCCGACGGTCACAAAACGATACCCCGCGCGTCGGAACGCCGGTACGATTTTCTCGAGCGCTTTCACGGTGGTACGCTTTCCGCTGTGGAGCAAGAGTATCTCGGGCTCGGTTGCGTGCGCGGCCACGTGGGCTTCGATCTCTCGCGCGCTAAGCTCGCGCCAATCTCCCGGATCGTCGCTCCAAAAAATCGTCTTCATTCCAAGCGACTGCGCCACGCGCAGCGTCGCAGCCGTATAGCGGCCGTGCGGGGGCCGGAAAAGCGCGGCTGCGGAGCGATCGCCGGTAATACGCAAAAGCGTGTTCCGCCCCTCGACGAGTTCGCGGCGTACCTGCGCCGGCGTCTCACGATCGAGATCAGGATGCGTCTGCGTGTGATCGCCGATTTCATTTCCATCGGCGGCGATGCGTCGCGCGATCTGCGGCCACCACCCCGCATCGCGCCCGATGAGGAAGAACGTCGCACGTACGCGGAGGCGCTTGAGTTCGTCGAGCAACATCGGCGTATAGATCGGGTACGGCCCGTCATCAAAGGTTAGCGCGATCAAACGCTCGCCGCTACTGCGCGGCGCCGGTTGGAGTTTTTCGACGACGCGCGCGACGCGTACCAGCGGCCCCTTCCCGATCGCTCGATGGAGCGAGGTCGTCGGTTCGATGAGGGTCGGGTGCGGCTTCGAGACACGCAAAAACCACCGAACGCCTTCGATGCCGAGAAGAACTGCGAGCATCGCCAAGGCGATGCGAACGTATTGCCGCACGACGGTTCTTTACGGCGTCGGGGAGGCGCCGGGGCTCGGCAACGCGTGTACGGCGAGTCCGTCGTCGCGGCCGATCACGACCGTAACGTCGCTGGTCGTCCCCGCCGCCGGCGAATCCACGAGCAGCGCATTTTGCATCGCTTTGGGCAGGCCCGAGGCCACCTTATCTCCGGCGAACGCGATGGCGGAATGAGCGCGCACGACGCTGTTATCGTGATACGACGCGCTATTCCCGACCTTCCCGATCCGATAGCCCTCCGATTTCAAAATGCGCGCGAGATCCGCTGCAGCTCCGTCGATTCCACTGCCGTTTTCGACGTCGACGCGAATCGACGAAGGCACGATTGCAGCGAGCGCAGCCGGGTCGGCGGTAGGGGCCGGCGACGGCGGCGCGATCAGCATCGACTCGACCAAACGACGACGCGCGTTCTTGTCCGGTACGATCGAATCGCCGTACCCGGGAAGATAGACGTTCGCCACGTAGGGAACCTGGTGCGCGATAATCTGCGACGGTTTGATCCCGACGTAATAATGGGCGAGCGAGAGCAACTCGGCTTTCGAAAAATTCGTCTGCACGTTGGCGAGCATCGTTTTGACGAGCTGCCCGGCGTGCAAGAGCGTGTTGAATTTATCGCGTTCCAACTTCGCAGCAAGCGCGTGAAGCACTTCTTGCTGCCGACGAATGCGGCATGGGTCGCCGCACCAGTCGTGCCGGTAGCGCATATAACCAACGGCCTGCGCGCCGTTGAGGTGTTGAATGCCCGTTTTCAAGTGGATGTGTAGGTGTCCCCAATTATCGTCGTAGTTAATAGGGCTCTTATCTTTCGGATCGCTATTTTCGACGTCGACGGTTACCCCACCGATATCGTCGATCAATTCGCGCGTCGCGTTTATGCGTAAGATTACGTAGCGGTCGAATCCCGGGATGCCGAGCCAGTGCGAAATCACCTGCTCGGCCTCTTTCACGCCGCCGTCGGCCTGCGCCTGATTGATCTTCGCTTCGCTGCCGTCGGGCATGGTGGCGACCATATCGCGCGGGACGGAGAGTTCGAAAATGCGTTTGTTGACGAGATCGAGATTGACCGCCCAGATGACGTCGCTACGGGACTGTGCCGAGAAGGGTTGATCGTTGTCGGTGTAATCGTAATCGAGGCCGACGACGAGCACGCGCAATTGCGAGCGACCGAAGACCTGCTGCGGTGAGGGGATTAGCGCGTCTCCGATGATCTGCAGCGGCGTCTCATGCTTGAAGATCGCGAAGCCAAGCACCGTTGAAACCAACAACAGTACCGCCAAACCGGCGACCACGCCGACGCGCCGAGCGAGCCGCGAAGGGCGCTTCGGCGGTACGGTGGGAGGCTCGGAGGACTGCGGAACGCTACGCCGCGGGCGCGGGGTGAAATCGTCAGACATATGCGGGGATTCTCGTTGTGACGCGGGCGGCAAAATCAAAAGCGGTCGCTGCAGTCAGTTCGAGATCGACGAACGTTCCCGGCGTGAGATCGCCGGCGACGAAGACGCCGCCGTCGACGCCGGGTGCCTCACCCTGCGAACGTCCGCACCAGACCGTTGCCGGCAGATGAGCGCGCAAGGGGTCACCGCGACGGAGGGTCCGTCGTTCTTCGATCAACACGCGCTCGACCGACCCGACGCGAGCCAGCCGCGCTTTTTCCGAAGCAACGCGTTGCGCGTCGCGCAATCGCAGCAAGCGCTTCCGGCGTTCGCGCACCGGAACCCGCGAACCCAACTCGGATGCCGGCGTTCCCTCCTCCGAACTGTATTCGAAGAAGCCGACGCGGTCGAGCCCCGCGCGAGCGATCCACTCTTCCAAGTACGCCACGTGTTCTTCCCGCTCGCCCGGAAACCCGACGATGAACGTCGAGCGCATCGTCATCCCCGGGACGCGTTCGCGAAACGATTCGATAATCTCAAGGTAGCGTTCGCCGTTGCCGGGGCGGAGCATCGCTCGCAGCACCTCGGGATGGGCGTGCTGGAGCGGCATGTCCATGTACTTGCACACCTTTGGCAAACGCGCCATCGCGTCGATCAGTTCGCTATCGACGGTCGCCGGATAGAGATAGAGCAGACGGATCCATTCGAGGCCGTCGATTTCATGTAAGCGCTCGAGCAGCGCGGCGAGCCCTCCACGACGATGGCCGCGGTCGCGTCCCCACATGGAAGTGTCTTGCGCGATCAAAATAAGCTCGCGCGTCCCCGCAGCGGCCAGCGCCCGCGCCTCGGCGAGAATCGACTCCTCGCTGCGGCTACGAAAGCCGCCCCGCAGCTGCGGAATAATGCAGAACGTGCACGGATGATCGCAGCCCTCGGCGATCTTCAAGTAAGCGGTTGCCTGCGGCGTGGTAATGAGACGCGGAAGAAAATCGTGCTCCGGCTCGGCATCGAACGCTAGGCGTACGGGTTTGCTCCCGGCCTGGACGTCGTCGAGCAGTTCGACGATCGAGGCATACGAGCCGGTTCCGATCACGCCGTCGATCTCGGGGATAAGCGATTGCAATTGTTCGCCGTAGCGTTGAGCGAGGCACCCGGCTACCACCAGTTGCTGACCGGCGCGTTTACGTTGCGCCCGTTCCAGAATCACTTCGGTCGATTCGGCCTTCGCCGGGTCGATGAATGCGCAGGTATTAATGACGACGGTATCGGCGGCATCGGCATCGCTCTCTAATTGCCAGCCTGCGGCCCCGAGTTTAGCGATCATCACCTCGGTGTCGACGAGGTTTTTCGCGCACCCCAAACTCACGAAAGAGACGGACGGCATCGCGACGGCTCCTAGCGGTAATTCACGAACTGCAGGGGCAGCTCGAAATTCGAAGATTTTAGCGAAGCGATCACCGCTTGAAGATCGTCGCGATTTTTTCCGGTGACGCGAATTTGCTCGTCTTGATATTGCGCGCTGACTTTTAACTTGAGCGCCTTGATGCGTTCCATCAATTCTTTACTCTTGTCCTTGGGAATACCGTTCTGTAGAACGATTTTACAGCGCACCATCGAATTAGCCGCCGGTTCGTTGGTGCCGATCTCGAAAGCTTTAATATCGATACCGCGCTTCGTCGCCTTCGCTTGCAACATGTCGATGACGTTGCGCATCTTCAACTCGTCGTCGGCAAGAATAGTGATACTCTTGTCGTCGGATTCCACGCTGGTTTTACTATTGCGGAAATCGAACCGCGTTTCGATCTCTTTTCGCGTCTGGTTGAGCGCGTTATCGAGTTCCTGACGGTCGATTTTCGAGACGATATCGAATGAAGCTTCGCTCGGCATTACAGCGTAAAAGTCCGTTCCACGACAACGCCGGCGCCGCCTAAGGGCCCGACGCTCTTACCGTCGGCGTTCAACGTGACGGCAGCCGCGTTTCCGACGCGCACGGTGACGTGTTTCCCTCGGAACGCACGCTGCGTACCGGCGGGAAACGTCCCCACCATGCTAACATTCCCGTCAACGGTAACCCGCAACCACGATGTCCCCGATAGGGAAATCAGCAGCGTTCCCGGCCCGGGAACTACTGTGCCGGGGCTCGGACTCGTGCCGGGGCTCGGGCTCGTACCGGGGCTCGGGCTCGTACCGGGGCTCGGACTCGTGCCGGGGCTCGGACTCGTGCCGGGGCTCGGGCTCGTGCCGGGGCTTGGGCTCGTGCCGGGGCTCGGGCTCGTGCCGGGGCTCGGGCTCGTGCCGGGGCTCGGGCTCGTGCCGGGGCTCGGGCTCGCAACCGGGCTCGCGAGCGCCACGGTGCTCTCCGTTTGCCCGGAGTTCACCACGGAGTAGGTGAGGTACGCAACGAGGACAACGGCAAGCACGCCGGCGACCCAAAGCCAGGGAGCGAGCGAGCGCTTTCCGGCTGCGCTCGCGGAGGCACTCTCGGCGGCCTCACGCTCTTCGCTCGCCTCGGGGGAGTTCCAAACGGCAGGGCTGCCGGCGTACTCTCGAAGGGCCTGTTCGACATCGAGTTTGAGAAAATTCCCGTAGGTGCGGATAAAGCCGCGGACGTAGACCGCCGCTCCGATCCGGTCCCACTGCTCCTCTTCGATCGCCGCGAGATAGACCGAGCGGATGCGTGTCTGCTCGGAAACCTCCGGCAACGTGAGGCCCCGGGCCTCACGTGCAACCCGAAATCGTTCTCCAAGCGCCGCCATTAGCGCTTGTGGTTAGCCTTGTCAACCCGTTATCCTCGTATCAAGCTATGGCAAAGATGCGTGTGATTGCCGCGATGAGCGGCGGGGTGGATTCGGCCGTCGCGGCCGCCCTGTTGGCCGAAGAGGGCTACGAAGTCATCGGGGTGACGATGCGGATGTACGAGCCGACGCGGCCCGCGCACGCCAAGAGCTGCTGCGGCATCGACGATTTCGACGATGCTAGGCGCAGTGCCGCGATTCTCGGGCTTCCGCACTACGTGCTCGATTTCGAGGAGGCGTTTCGCCGAAGCGTCATCGAGCGATTCGTCGACGAGTACGCAAGCGGGCGCACCCCCAACCCATGCGTCAGCTGCAACAATCATGTTAAACTCGGAACGTTGCGCAATTATGCCGATCGCATGGACGCTCGTTACGTAGCGACCGGACATTATGCACGAATCGAGCATTGCGATGACGGTCCCCACCTCTATCGAAACCCGTCGGCAAAAGATCAGGCGTACGCGCTGGCACAGCTTACGCGCGAACAACTCGACCATTTGTTGCTTCCGCTCGGCCGACTCGATAAGGCGCAAACGCGGGAGCACGCACGTCGATTCGGATTGCCGATTCATAATAAAGCCGAGTCGCAGGATATTTGTTTCGTCGAAGGCGGCGATTACCGCGATGTACTCGCACGCGTTCGACCCGAATTGCAGCGAGCGGGCGAACTCGTCGGCACCGACGGCGCAGTTCTCGGCATGCACGATGGCGTCGCAAATTTTACCGTCGGTCAGCGCGCTCCGCTCGGAGGCTCCTCCGAACCGAAATACGTTATTCGGCTCGATGCCGCGAGCAACGCTGTCGTTGTCGGGCGAGGAGAGGATCTACTTGCGGACGGCTTACGCGCGGATGAGGTTAACCTTATTCGCAACGAAGGCTTTACTGAAGGACGCGACGTCGATGCAATGATTCGCTATCGCAGCAAACCCGCGCGCGCGCACGCGAGATTCGAGCTCGACGGCTCGCTCTCGCTCTCATTCGAAGAACCGCAACGCGCAATCGCGCCGGGACAACTCGTCGCACTCTTCGCTCCCGAGGGCGACGAGGTGCTTGGAGCCGCCACGATTCGCGACGCGATCGTGGCGTAGTTTAACGGGAGCGAATAAGCGGACGCCGAAAGGCGCGTCTATCAAGAAAGTTGAGGTACGCGACGAATGATGCGAGCAACCGCAGTGGCGCTCTTCGCTCTTCTCCTCTTAAGCAGCTGTTCGAAAACGGCGACGACCGCGACATCGGCGGCAACCGGAACGACTTCCGCACCGGTATCTAAAAATACGAGTGCACCGATCGCTCGTACGGCGACGGCAGCTCCGCAGAGCAATAAAGCAAAAAGTCCGCCGAGCCCAACCATGCGAACCTCGGGCGCGAATCCCAAGAGCTCGCCGCAAACTTTGACGCCCGCGGTCAAAGCTTCATCGCCCTCGGCAAAGACTTCGTCGAAACAACCTCAACAAAAGGTGTTGGTCGTTCTCGCGAGCCCAGCGACGAAGGCAACCGCCGCAAGCCTCACGACGAAAACCGCCGCGCCAAGAAGCACGGTAGCGCCGACCGCGCCTCCGACGCCGGCGGTGGTTGCCGTCGTCGGTAATATCGCCAACGGACGGCAACTCTACGAGCAACATTGTGCGAACTGCCACGGAGCCGACGCACAAGGCGGCATGGGTCCCTCGCTACAAAACGAAGACTCTCGTAAAAACCTGGCTCAGACCGTGTCGTGGATCGAACATCCGGCACTCCCGATGCCGAACCTCTATCCCGGAACGCTCAGCGCAAAAGACGTTCTCGATATCGCGACCTATGTGCAGTCGTTAAAATAGCGCGGGATCACTCGGGAAAACGAGCCGCCTGCCCGGGCCGTTCGATCCGATTCGCGCATCGAACGGCCGCTCGCAAGCGACGAGACCGAACGGCTCACCTTTCGGTTGCCGGCGAACCGGCGACAGGTCTTATTGCGATTCGGGTGTGCGCCCGTTCGTAAAGATCCCCATGGCATGGAAGCCCGAATCGACAAAATGCACCTCCGCCGTTACCGCACACGAAAGATCCGAGGCGAGGTAGGCGGCAGTCTTGCCGACATCTTCCGGAGTCACATTGCGACGCAGGGGCGATTCGGCAGCTACCGCATCGAGAATGTAGCGAAGCCCATGCACCTGTCGCGAGCTGGCAGTTGAAATCGGCCCGGCGGAAATCGCGTTGACGCGGATGCCGCGCGGACCAAGATCGTACGCCAGGTAGCGCACGATCGCTTCGAGGGCCGCCTTCGCGATGCCGGCCAAATTGTAGTTCGGCACGATTGCCGTCGAGCCCAGATACGTCAAAGCGATGATGCTGGCGCCGTCACCAAAAAGATCGACGAAGGCATTTGAAAGTGCGATCAACGAGTAGGACGAGATGTCGAGCGCGAGCGCAAAGCCATCGCGCGATGTCGTGTATACCTTGCCTTTCAAATCTTCTTTATTTGTATAGGCGATCGAATGAACCAGCACATCGAGGCGGCCGTAGTCTCGCTTTACTGCGGTAGCTAAATCGGCGAGCGCTTCGTCGGAAGTGACATCACACGGATAGCACTGCGCCCCCCCGAGTTCGGCGGCAAGTTTTTCTACCTCTTCGCGAACGCGCTCCCCCTGATAAATGAAACACAAACGCGCTCCGTGCGAGTGAAATTCCCGTGCGATGCCGGTTGCGATCGACCAACGATTAGCGACACCGGTGATCAATGCAATTTTTCCGTCTAAGAGTCCCATATAGCCTCAGTATGCGCCGATGAGCAAGCAAAGTCAAGTCCCAAAGTTGCTGTAAATTCGGTTCGGACGCAGCGTAGGTTAGGTCGCCTTCTTTCTGTCGGCCGATGCGTCGCGGGCGCACCGTTCTCGCCATTCGTGATAGTCTGCCATTTCAAGATAGCGCCGTTCTTGCCAGCTTTCGTAGACATCGATGAGGAGTGCCCCCACCAGTCGCGTGGCCGCTTCGTCGTTGGGAAATATGCGAATGACGCGCTCGCGGCGGCGAATCTCTTCGTTGAGCCGTTCTTGCATGTTTGTCGATCGTAGGCGACGTCGGTATTTCTCGGGGAGAGCGATCACCGCAATAGCGTCCTCGAACGCTTCCTCAAGACAGGCCGTCGCGTTTGGAGCGGTCTTGGAAAAACGTTCGATGAACTCGTCTCGTCGGCGAACGGCCTCTACGCGGTCGGCGGCATAGAGCACTAATTTTGCTCCGGCGACGACCGCTTCACGCTCCTTCTTCGGGCTGTGCTCGCTCACGTTGCGCAGCAAGTGTACTTGGCAGCGTTGCCAGGTCGCGCCGACGAAGTGTTTCGCTACCGCCTTCTTGAGCCCGCTGTGGTTGTCGGAAATAACGAAATCCGTGCGTTCCAACTTGCGATCCTTGAGATTCTTGAACAGCGCGTCCCATGTGGCAAAACTCTCCGAATCACCAACGGCAAAGCCAATGGGCTCGCGGTATCCATCGGCCCGTACGCCGCTGGCGATGAGCAACGCTTTGCTCACAACGCGCCCACCGGTGCGCGATTTCGTAAACATCGCATCGACGACGACAAAGGGATAATACGGTTCGAGTTCGCGCTTGAGAAACGCACCGACCGATTCGTCCAAACCGGCGCAGAGGCGGCTCACCGTGGACTTCGAGAATGATGCACCGCAGAGCTCCTCGGTGATTTTGGTGACTTTACGCGTCGAGGTGCCCGTGACGTACATCTCCATGAGCCCAAGCACGAAGGCGCGCTCGCTCCGTTGATACCGCTCGAAGATCTCCGGCGAGAAGCTTCCGTCGCGCGTTTGGGGCACCCGCAACGCGATCGGCCCAACGCGGGTGAAGAGCTGCCGCTCGCGGTAGCCATTGCGGTAGCGCCCGTCGCGCTCCTCGGTGCGTTCGTAGCGCTCGGCGCCAAGGTGCTCGGCCATCTGGGCCTCCAGAACCTGGTTGAGCGCGTCTTGGATGAGTTTCGCCAAACCGTCCTGCCCGCTGAGGAGGGCTGGAAGAAGTGCCTGCGATAGGGTAATATCGTAATCGGCCACCGTTTCGTCCTTTCGGTTGAGAAGTTCGTTCAAAATGAATCTTCCGAACCGAAGCGGTGGCTTCTTGCCACCCTCAATTTACAGCATTATAAAGGCACGACCAGCAAGCAAGAGCCTCTTGCCATTTAGGCCTCGGTCATCTTCGAAATAACATCGGCTGCGGTATATGTGAGCCGGCCGGGCGAAAGGAAACGCTCGACCTCAGCCAGGTCGTCTCCAGAGGTAACGATACTCGGCTCAAGTTGCCCGTCTTCACGCGTCTGCGGAAGTCCTACCGCCGCCAGCAGAGCGTTGCACATACACTTGCGCCCGACGGTGTTCTCTATATCACCGCCCTTTGCGACGTAGATATTCACCGGTTCGCTCGGACAGCGATAAGCGATCCTTCCCGATGGCGTTTTGTAAGCTTCACGCAGATATCCAAGATCGCAAATGCGCGCGCGGTCTTCATACACGTCTTCCTGTGATAAGGTGCCCTCTAGCCGCGCGACCTTAAATGGGAACCCCGTTGGCGAGGCCAATGGATCGGTTCGAACGTGTGCTTTGTGCGCGAGCGCTTTCCCGACCAGCGCGCGCTTATAATCATCCCGTAGCGCCGATTCTGCACAAAATGCAAAGGCTGTTCCGATCTGGACGCCCTTCGCTCCCGCGGCGAGCGCCTCGCGCAGCTTCTCCGGAGAACCATATCCGCCCGCAAGCCAAAACGGCAGGCCTAAGGCACGTATTTTTTCCAGGTCAACGCTGTCGCGTTCGCCATAAACGATCTCTCCGCTTTCGTCGATTTGCATTTTGCCGCGCGGAGGCGCATTGTGCCCTCCCGCCGTCGGTCCTTCAATGACGAAGCCATCGACCCGTCCGCCGGTTTTTCTCACCATCGTGGTCGCTAGCGTGTTTGACGAGATGATCGCGATAAACTTCGGACGTTCGAGTGGGGGCAGATCGCGTTCCATGAACTCGTGAGGTGCAAAGCGCAGCGTCGTATCGTCAACCTCTTCAGCTCCAGTGACGGCGAGAGGATACGTTGCGCTTTCGTGGTTTATGAACCGATCGATGACGTCGGGAATCTTCAGGGGAATCCCTGCCCCCATAAGGATATAGCCGACCCCGGCGAGCATTGCGCCGTAGATCGAGGAGAGGTGTGGGAACTGGATTTTTTCGAGATAATTGATCCCGACCGGATTATCGTGGCCTTCGCGCGCGAGGAAGACTTCGACAAAGTTCGCGAGCATGCAGAGCACCTGGATTTTGGCCGGGCTTTGCTTCACCGGCATCGGCAGCGTCTTGTATGGCTGGTTTGATGCCCTGCCGCCCGGAATGTAATAGGTCTTCCAAATGCGTTCTACCAGATGCTGAAACGGAAACCGCTCGACGCCGCGCCGCATGTGGCCGCCTGGGTCACCATCTTGCAGGCGGCGGGCAAAAATCTGATCGAGAGCCACCCCCGAAACAACGCCGAGTTGGCCAAGCCCCGAAACGGCGCCGGCCAACCGCCAGCTCGAAACGCCGACGCCCATGCCGCCCTGAATGATCGTCGGATTGCCGTTCATCTCTTCATTTTCCTAAAAGTTACCCGCAGCTCGCCCTAGAACCGCGGTATTTGAGTCGCCGCCGAAAGATTCCCGCAGTCTCCGGGAGCTCGACATGCAAGGGCGCCGGTTTGGCACGAAATGAAGCCGCGTCGCACGCGCCGCGAGCTTCGACCGTTGGGTCCGTACGGCCAGCACTCCATCATCGGCGTCAGTCGGGCGCTCCGTAGTGCCAAATGGCTGCGAACGTGCAGAACCGGCGCACCTTCATCCGGCGAATACTCGTTTGGCAACGTCGGTGCGATTCGCTTGCCCGCCGTATCACGCAGTCGCGAGCGCAGGCTCCGAACGTAGGTTCCAATACGTGTCGCGAATCACCGGGCGGAAACCCGCTCCGATAATCGCATGCTCTAAGTCGCGGCGCGTTGCTTCATTCGTCGAACCGGCGTCATGCACGACCTGTTCCTCGAGAATCGTGCCGCCCATGTCGTCGCATCCGTAGAGCAGCGCGAGTTGCCCCATCTTCAATCCCGGAGTGAGCCATGAGGCCTGAAGGTGCGGGAAATTATCGAGGAAGAGCCGCGAGATCGCGAGCACGCGTAAATACTCGAGACCGGTCGCCTCTTTGCCGCGCAGCGGTGTCTTAAACGGGACGTAGTACCATGGAATGAACGCCGTAAAACCGTGCGTCTCATCCTGCAGGTCGCGCAGCACGCGCATGTGCTCGATCCGCTCCTCGGGAGTCTCGATCGATCCGAACATCATCGTCGCCGTGGTCGGCATGCCGAGTTGCTGGGCTTCGCGCATCACGCCGATCCACGCCTCGGGGACCACTTTCCGCGCCGAGATACGTTTGCGAACCCGCTCTACCAGAATCTCAGCGCCGGCGCCCGGCAACGATTTCAGCCCGGCGGCCTGCAAGCGCTGCAACACCTCGCGCGTCGAGCAGCCTTCCACCTTCGCGATTCCGACGATCTCGGAGACCGAAAGCGAATGAATATCCACCGCGGGGTACTCGCGGCGCACGCGCTCGAACAACTCTTCGAACCATGCGACGCCGAGCTCGGGATTCACCCCACCCTGAATCATGATTTGCGTCGCGCCCTGGTCGGCAGCGAATTTCACGCGCTCGAGCACCCGGTCGTGGGACATCGTGTATCCCTCTTTGTGCTGCTCCGGCCGGAAGAATGCGCAGAAGGTACAGTGCACGTTACAGACGTTCGTATAGTTAATCGTGGTATCGATAACGTAGGTAACGGTATCGCCGGGATGCATGGCGAGCCGACGTGCGTGCGCCGCCGCGCCGAGATCGTGGAGCGAAGCCTCGCGATAGAGGCGAACGCCTTCATCGTAGCTCAAGCGCCCGCCGTCGGCAGCCCGGTCGAGCAAATCAACGAGCGAGGGCATCGGTCACCTCCGGTGCGACGAGGGGAATCTGCGGAATCGCGCCGATTGCATGAAGCTCGCGGCAATAAGCGGCCAGCCCGCTCCGTGCGGCGGAGTGGAACGTAAAGTTGAGCTTTTCGTAGTAGTCCTCGTAGAAGCCGGGAGCGCGCTTGAAGCGTTGCTGCGCTGCGGCGATTACGGTCGGCATATTGCGCTTCGACCAGGTGAGCGCATCGGTCAACGCGTCCATACATGCTCGCACCTCTTCGCGACGTTCGTCGACGATCTCGCGTCGAGCCGCCCAGACCGCGAACACCGTCTGTTGCCCGGTCCACTCGTGCCAAAGCGTGCCGAGATCGTAGACCTGCGATCGCGGAAACGCTTCTAACGCGTCGATCGCCGCATCGCCGATCAAGAGGGCCGGAAAGCCGCGACGCGCGCGTTCGATCGGTCGTTCGTCCTCGACATAGGACGGCGCGATGCAATAACGACGCTCGAGCAGCACCCGAAGGAGATTACGGCCGCTCGCAGATTCTTGCGTTACGAAGATTTGTGCGTTTTCGAGCAGAGCCGGCGGCGTCTGCGAGACCAAAACGACCGAGACGACTTCATCGCGCGCCCCGATGCAGAGATCGGGAAGCAGCGCGAGGCGGTCGGCATTGCGCGCCCACGCAAAGGCACTAATCGGCGCGAGATCGAGTTCGCCCGCGAGTAACATCCGATTCAGGCTCGTAGGGACATCTTCGTGAAGCGTTCCCGGATATTCGATGACGCGCTCGTCGAAAGCGGCAAAAATCGGCAGATCGTTGGTGTATTGAATGCGACCGCACTTAAGCATCGGGGCTCCAATCGTGCGCGAACGTCTGATAGGTCGAATTCCGACGCACCGGTGTGTACCCGGCGTTTTCGATTAAGCGACGAAATTCACGGTCGTCGACATACTGCCCGGAGCGCGTTCCGGCGGCATGGTAGATCATCTCTTCGTCGGTCGATCCGTGAGTGCCGTCCATGTCATCGGCACCGAACTCCAGCGAAACTTGGCAAACGTGGAGGCCCTGAATCATCCAGTAGGCTTTGATGTGATCGAAGTTGTCCAGCATCAGGCGCGCGACGGCAAAAGTTTTGATATCGTCGATTCCGCCGGTCCAACCGCAGTAACTCAATTCGTTTCCATCGGGATGGTACGCAAGCGGGATGAACGCATTAAAACCCGGGGAGCGGCGTTGCGATTCGCGTAAACGCATCAGGTGGTCGATGCGATCCTCGATCGACTCGATGTGCCCGTAGAGCATCGTGGCGTTGCTCGCGATCCCCTGTCGATGAAGTTCTTCGTGAACTTCGAGCCATTGCGCCGCGGTGACCTTATTCGGGCAGATCTTCTTGCGCGTCTCCTCCGCAAAAATCTCGGCCGCACCGCCGTTGACGTTGTCGAGCCCGGCTTCTTTTAACTGCGCCACGATCGCGGGATAGCTCAACCGATGTCGGCGCGCCATATAATCGATCTCGGCAGCGGTAAAGAGCGAGAGTTGAACGTACGGCAACTCGGCCTTAAAACGGCGCATCAACGGCAGCCAGTAATCGAGCGAGAGCTGGCGCGGATCGTGTCCGCCGACGATGTGAAGTTGGTTGAAGTTCCGACCGGTCTCGGTCGCTTTCTCGAAAACCTGATCGGGGGTCATCCGAAAGACGCGCGCTTTTTCCTTGAACTCGTCGGCCGCAAACGAGCAAAACGTACAACCCGCATAGCAAACATTGGTCGAGTTGATATAGCGATTTAAAACGTAATAGACGCGATCGCCGCTCTTCTTCTGTTTTTGCTCGCGAGCCAGTCGCCCAAGCGTGTGAAGATCGCGCGTCGCATAGAGCGCCAGCCCATCTTCAAACGAAAGCGAATCGCCCGCCGCGATCTTTTCTTCGATCTTCGCCAGCGCAGGGTCGCCGGCCACCGTCGCAACGCTCATTGACGACGATGCTATGCCCGCCGCGAGGTGGCGCCTACCACCTTTATCGTCTCGACCACCGCGGCGAGCGCGAAGACCGCCGCCAAACCGACGAAGGTGCCGCCGAGTAGGTCGCTTGGATAGTGGGCTCCAAGCGCGAGCCGCGACCAAAGGATCGTCGGCCAGAGCAGAACGAGCAGGCTCGAAAGGGTGAGCCGAAGCTTTCCGGGCAGCTCGCTGCGCGCAATGAGATACGCCCACAGCAGATAGAAGCCGCAGGAGATCGCCGCATGCGAACTCGGATACGAAAATGAGGTCTCGTGATGGATCACCCAGTCGGTGCGCCGCGGGCGTTTAAAGAGATGCTGCAAGAACGCATCGGTGCGCCACGAGAGCAGCAGGGAGATCAGCGAGAAAGCGATGCGTCCGCTCCAGGTCCGAAAAATGAACGCCGCAACGATGAGTGCCACGCCGAGGGGCGCCAGCACCTCCGGGCGCGCGATCAACGTGAAGTCCCAAGCAAGATGCGCGTGAACGCCGACCATCGCATGGGCGACGGTCATGATCGGAGCTGGCTCGCCGTACTTCATCACGAGAGATCCCAACCACCATGCCGCCGCGAACGATAGCAGTGCTGCGGCGGCATAGAGCGCCGAGCGCTTGTAGCGCTGCATCAGTCGAAGAGCCCTTGTTGCGAGCCTTCGCCTTTGCCCATTCGCGGTGCGAGCAATTCGAGATCGCCGAGCGAGAGCCCGATCTTACGCGGCTTCGTCCCTTCGTGCGGGCCGACGACCCCGAAATCCTCGAGCTGCTTCATCACGCGCACCGCGCGCGGATGTCCGATCGAAAATTGCGCCTGCAACGCCGCAGTCGAAGCGACGTTCGTTTCGATAATAAACTTCGCTGCATCGTAGCACAGCGAATCGACCTCGCGCTTGCCGTTCTCTTCCTCATCGGTGAGCGGGACCAATTCGACTTCGAGTAAATTCTCCGGGCGTGCCTGTCGCGCCCAAAATTCGACCAAACGCGTCACCTCCGGCCCGGAGATCAACGCACCCTGTGCGCGCATCGGTTTGGGGGCATCGATCGGCAAAAAGAGCATATCGCCGCGCCCGAGCAGGCGCTCGGCGCCGGCTTGATCGAGAATCGTACGCGAATCGACTTGCGAACTCACCGCAAACGCGATGCGCGACGGGATATTCGCTTTGATCAGCCCGGTAATAACGTCGACCGACGGGCGCTGCGTCGCAACGATCAGGTGGATACCCGTTGCGCGCGCGAGCTGCGCCAACCGCATGATCGTCGTCTCGACGCGCGACGGCGCAACGAGCATGAGATCGGCGAGTTCGTCGATGATAATCACCACGAACGGCAGGCGTTCATCGGGATATTTGGCGTTGTACTCTTCGATTTTTCGGACGCCGGCTTTCGCAAAGCGTTCGTAGCGCGCATCCATCTCGCGCGTCATCTCCAACAATGCCCCGGCGGCCACTTTGGGATCGGTAATCACCTCTTTGATGAGATGCGGAATACCGTTATAGACGGTTAACTCGACGCGTTTCGGATCGATCATGAGGATCTGCACTTGATCGGGCGTCGCCGCGACGAGCAACGATGCAACGATGGTGTTCAGGCAGACCGATTTCCCCGAACCGGTCGCACCGGCGACCAGGAGATGCGGCATCTTCCCGAGGTCGCCGAAGACCGGCCGCCCGGTGATATCTTTCCCTAAAGCCATCCACAGCGGCGGAATCTGTCCCCGATTGGGAAGCGCCTCGAGAATCTCGCGAATCGCGACGACGGAGACGTTCGCGTTGGGAACCTCGATCCCGACGGCGGATTTTCCGGGAATCGGGGCCTCGATGCGGACGCTGGTCGCGGCGAGAGCGAGCGCGAGATCGTCGGCGAGCGAGGCGATGCGCGAGATCTTGACGCCCCGCTCCGGTCGCAATTCGTATCGCGTGATCGACGGCCCACGCTCGATATGCATCACCTTCGCACCGACGCCGAACGAGGCGAGCGTATCTTCGAGTACGTGCGCGCGATTGGTTTCGTCGATGACTTGCCGCACGGGCGGATCGAACAGGGAGAGATCGGGCAGCCGATAGGTGCGCGCGCGCGCAGCCGGGTCGGGCGCCTGGTACTCTCCTTCGAGCGGGGGCACCGAAACTCGCGCCGGCACCGGGGCCCGCGGCGGCTCGACATATTGCGCCGACTCGTCGTAGGGAACGCGCTCGGGGCGAGCGACGCTCTCCGGAGTAGCGCTCCGCGGGGGCTCGGGCGCGGGCAACGCCGGCCGAGAGAAATTCGGCAGCCGCCACTGCGGAAATTCGATCTCGGGGAGCCGGATCTGTGGGAACCGGATCCTGGCGAAGAGCGCGCCGAGGAGGCCGAGAACCGGCTTCAGACGGAGGTTCGCGAGCCACATCGTCAGCACCAGAGCCGATAAAATCAGGAAAAGGGCACCGCCGAACCCGCCGACGAGGCGATGGAGCATCCACCAGATCGCCGAGCCCAGAATCCCACCCGAGCGGTCGCTGCGGGCCCCGAGAGCCGCATCGGCGAGTAAAAAGTATGCAAACGCCGCTCCGCCATAGGTCGCAATCAAGCGCGGAACGTCGATTTCGAGAAAGACGATCGCGCCGATCAGGGCAATCAGCACCGGGAAAAGCGGGGCTCCATCACCAAAGATGCGATGCAACGTCGTGGCGCCCCAACGCCCGATCTCGCCGGAATGCTGCGGTAGCGCCAACGCGATTCCGAAGAGCAGCGCGCATCCGAGCGCAAGAAGCCCGACGATCTCCGAGTTTAGGCGATCTCTCGAACTTGCCTTACGACGCACGCGTGCCATTGGGCGATTTCATTCGTCATCGTACGAGGAGTTCTTTTGAGCAAGCCAACCGTCGTCGTCCTCGAGGGCGATCAAACCGGACAGGAATTACTAGAGGAATCGTTACGCGTGATCGCGCGCGAGACGATCGACCTCGAACTCGATCTTCTTCGCTTCGACCTCTCACTCGAAAACCGTCGCAAAGGCAATAATGCGGTGGTCCACGAGGCAGCCGCGGCGATGCGAAAACATCGCTTCGGCATCAAGGCCGCAACGATCACCCCCGAGCAGCGCGACGATGTCGGATCGCCCAACGCGATCCTACGCAAAGAGATCGACGGAAAGGTCATCGTCCGTACCGGTCGTCGCCTACCGCGCGTACGCCCGGTCGGCGGCATCCACGCGCCGATCGCCGTCGTGCGCATGGCGGTCGGCGATGCGTACGGCGCTAAGGAATGGCGCGAGAGCGCCGACGGCGACGAGATCGCCTATCGGACCGAATCGATCTCGCGCACGATCTGTCGGTACGTCTCGGAGTATTCGTTTGCGCACGCACGCAAAGTCGGCGGGCGGGTCTTCGGCGGCCCGAAGTACACGGTCAGCCCGGTCTACGAAGGCATGCTCAAAGAAGAGATGGACGCGGCGGCCGCACGGAATAAAGATATCCCTTACGAACCGCAGCTCATCGATGCGACCTACGCGTTGCTTTTGAGTTCGGTCGGGGACGATCCGCTCGTCATTCCATCGCTCAACCGCGATGGCGATTGCCTCTCCGATTTCGTCATGCAACTCTTCGGTTCGATCGCCGGAGCGGAATCGGTCCTGCTCTCCTTCGAGGGCTCCCCGGAAGCGGGCGAGGCCTTCAAGCCCAGTATCGTCATGGCGGAGGCCCCGCACGGCACGGCGCCCCGCCTTTTCGGAAAGAACGTCGCGAACCCACTGGCGATGATCTTGGCGGCGGGAGCGATGCTCGGGTACATCGACGACCGCCGCGCCAGCAATGCCTCACGTGCGATCTACGAAGCCTCCCTCGAAGCGATCCACAGCGGCACCGCAACCGCGGATCTCGGCGGCCACGCCACGACCACCGAGTTCACCGATGCCGTCATCGACGGCGTCAAACGCAAGCTCGAGGTGTGGTCCTCGCTCTAACACGGCAGCCGGCCGGGCCGCGGGGGCACGCCCCTCGCGGCGCCGACCGGAGGAGCAATAAGGGTTCTCGCGAGCCGCTCCCTAAATAGGTCGGCTATGTCCTGGATTACGCGAGGTTCGGGCGGCTCCGGAAACCCTCCGCGCTCGGGCGGCGAGAATGCAACTCCGAAACGGACGGCTTTTAGACAGTCGCTCGAGATCCCCATTTCGTTTGAGGCCGGCGGCAAAGCGGCCCAGGTTTTCGGGACGCTGATCGATATTTCCGAGACGGGTTGTCGCATTCGATCGCTGGTCTTGCTCGACCGCGAGTGCGTCGTCCGTTTTGAATTGCGGCGCGGGAGCGGCTCTGCATTGCGCCTTCGGGGCCACGTTGCCGGGCGAAGATCTCCCTCCGATGGTGCGGGATACGAGTACGGTATTACCTTCGACGGCATTTCGCCCGCCGAACGCAAGCAACTCCATGCCGAAATCATGGAATTGCAGCGACGCGAGGCGGCCGCACGATCGCATGCACGCGACGAGAAACCTCCCGCGCAGAACGATCAACGTCGCAAGGATCTCCGGCAGAGCGTCTCGTTTCCGATCTCCTTTCGTCGACCTGGCTCGGTATGGATCAGCGGTTTTTGCGCCGATGTGAGCGCCGGCGGAATCCGACTCGTCTGCGGCGACACGATCGAAGACGGCAGCGAGATCGAGTTACGATTCACGCTCCCCAACGACGTACTCGACGTCTTCCCCAAGGGCGGAGAGCGGACGGAAATAACGCCGTTCGGTCCGCGTCGCGTGCGCGTCCCCGATAATCGGCGATCCTTCGATCAGATTTTTGCTCGGGCTCAAGTCGTCGCTAAGCTCGCTCCGGTTGAGGGGCGCAACTCCTATGGTGTCGAGTTTACCAATCTCGACGGCTATTCGCGCGAGGAGATCGTGCGCTTCAATCATGCGATGCAACTCCGTCGGCTGCGATCCGGAGGGAAATAGCGCACGATGCGCGTGCTCTTCGTCCCCCGCGAAGACGGCAACCGCGTCTTCGGCGGCGATGTCGTGCAAATGGAGGCGACTGCCCGCGAACTTCGTGCACTGGGCGTGGAGGTCGAGATTGCCCCTGCGCAACGCGCGTGCGAAACCGCGTTCGATATCGTCCACCTCTGGACGAGCCTCCATCTACCCGATGCGCTCGATCGGCAACTCGACCTGCTCGCCCCGGTGCGCGAACGCGTACGCGTCGTCCTCTCGCCGATTTGGGCGCCGCACCATACCCTGCGGTGGATGCATGCCGCGCGACGCTGGTTATTCGAGAGCACCCGCGACCGCGGCTCTCTCGATATTGAAAACGCGCGCGACATCTTAGAGAAGATCGCGCGACGTAGCGTCGATATTACTGTCGACGGCACCATGCTGACGGCCTGGACCGCACACCCTTCGACGGCGGCATGCCGAGGTGTCCTCTCCCGGCTCGATGCAATTTTGCCGAACTCCTGGATGGAGCTCGCTGCAATCTTCACCTACCTCGGCGATTTTTGCGACCACGCGGTCGTGCCGAACGCCGTCGATGCCGCCCTATTCTCCGGCGGCGACCCCACCGCAGTGCCGGCCGAGCTCCGCAGCGCGCCATTTGCACTCATGTCGGCGCGTTTCGACGCGCGAAAGCAACAAGATTTCGTATTGCTCGCACTCAAGCACACCGAGTATCCGCTCGTCTTTGTCGGTGACGCCACCGACCCGGAGATCTTCGCTCGCTTCCGCGATCTCGGCGCGCGGCGAAAGGCGCCGGTCTATTATTACCCGGCTATTCCTCAACAACAGTTGCGACATCTCTACGCCGCGGCGCGAGTTCATCTTTTACCGAGCCTGTTCGAATCGCCGGGACTTTCGTCGCTCGAGGCGCTACTCGCCGACACGGCGATCGTGGTCGGCAATCTCGGCTTCGAGTCGGAGTATTTCGGCGAGGCGGCCTATTATTGCGACCCGTGCGACGCGTGGTCGATTCTCCGCGCGACGCAGAGGGCTTGGAACCGATACGAACGCGACGCAGCGCTTCGCGCTTCGGCGCGTCGGCGCGTTCTCGAAGCCTTCACCTGGCCTGCCGCGGCGCAGGCGACGTTGCACGCGTACGAACGCGCGCTCGAAGCCTAAAAGCCGATCGGAATTCCCGCCGGCACGCGCGCCGCTACTCCACCCCGGGCGGCCGCATCGTGTGGAACGCGGTACGCGCTTGAAAGCTCATCGCTATCGCTACCAGGTCGCGTTCTCGCCATGGATTGGCCATCATACCGAAACCCGTCGGGAGATGATGCTCCCCGAATCCATTCGGAACGCTCATCGACGGGAGACCGCAGAGATTCCCCGGCGTTACCGGATCGATCGCCCCGGGTGCATCGGGATAGACTTTATCGAACGGCGTGCCGATCGGATAGGCGACGGTCGGCAGCGTCGGAAAGAGCACGGCGTCGTACGGAGCGATCGTTTTTCCGACCGCGGCGACGATCTCTCGTCGACGACGCATCGCATCGACGTAGTCGACGGCGCGCGTTTCGTACTGAACGTATCCGCCGAAGCGGTCGTCGGGCGATTGCAGCTCGCGCGATTTTCCGCTCTCGATGAGATCGCGGAAGGCGGCGGCGCTCTCGCCGTTGAGCAACGCACCGATCGTTGCTCCGTAGGGGAGATCGGGCAACTTCACTTCGTCGGCGAGCGTCACCGCATAGCCGATTGCGGCAAGCGATGCGTCGAAATTCTTGACGACCGCCGCTTGCGTTTGTTTGCGCGCGCCAACGATGACGGCGACGCGCGGCTTCTTCTTCGGTTGGTAGAACGGCTCGCTTCGCGTGCTGTCGTCGCGCGGATCGCCGCCCGCGACGATGCGCAGAATCGCCAACGTATCGCGCGCCGACCGCGCCATCGGCCCGAGCTTATCGGAGCTCCACATCAGCGCCATCGCGCCGTAACGGCTGACGCGCCCGAAGGTGGGGCGTAAGCCCGAGACGCCGCACATCGCGCTCGGCGTCAGAATCGACCCGTTCGTCTCGGAACCGATCGCGAAACCGACCAATCCGGCGGCGACCGCTGCGCCGGGGCCGCTCGAGCTCCCACCGCTCCAAAAGTCGCGGTTCCACGGAGTTCTTCCGGGGCCGGTAAACGACGCATCGGCGCCGTTGTACCCGAACGCTCCGGCGAGTTCGACCATTGCGAGTTTGGCGATCAACACCGCCCCCGCGGCATGGAGTCGCTCCACGACCGCTCCGTCGAAATCGAAATACCGGTCGCGATAGGGTGCGGCTCCCCACGTCGTCGGCGCGCCGACCGCCGCGAGCAGATCCTTCACTCCGTAGGGAACGCCATGGAGCGGGCTCTTTCGGTCGCCGCGCGCGAGCGCGCGGTCGGCGGCCTTCGCTTCCTTCAACGCTCGCTCGTGCATGATCGTGACGACCGCGCCGAAGCGCGCGCCGTAGCGCTCGAGTCGGTCGATATACAGCTTCGTTAATTCGACCGACGAGATGCGTTTCCGGGCAATTTCACGGCCCAGCGTCGATGCGTCGGCGAACGCGAGATCGATATCGTTCACGGCCGCACCGAAAATTGCGGCACCGGCGCATCGCCGTTCTGCAGTACCGTTCCGTTCTTGTTTAACGTCGCTCCGAAACCGTAGCCCTGTTCGATGCCCTGCGCGATAGCGCCGATCTCTGCATCGCTAAGGTTTGGATCGAAGCGGCGCATCGAACGTGCGAGATCGAGCGCTGCCGGCGATGGCGTCGGCAGAGGAGCCGGCGTCGGGCTCGGTGCCGGCGAACTCGCCGGCGCTGCTTCAACCACGACGGCACCGGGCAATAGGGCGGCGCCGACACCGAGTGCGGCACCGGCAAGAAAGATTCTCCGCGTACTCTTCACGATCTTCATGAAGGTCGTGAAGATGCGAATGTTTGCAGGCCTGCACGGCGACCGCTACCTCGCCGCGATCATGCCCACGGCGACCAGCGCGCAGAGCACGCCGATCCACTGAATTCGCGAGAGTCGCTCGCGCAAAATCACCGCCGCGAGAAAAACGGTCGAGGCCGGGTAGAGCGAGGTTAAGACCGCGGAGATTGCAAGCCCGTCGATCCTTGCGGCGAGCAGATAGAGCAAGTTTGCAGCCATATCGAGCGCGCCGCCAACCAGAACCAGCGGCGTCGCACCGTTAAGGCGCAGCGGCGTGCGGGTCGCAACGACGATCGAAGCGAGCAAGCTCACCGAAGCGAGGCGCGATCCGAGAAGCGCGAGGAGCGGCGCCCCGTCGCGCGTTAATCCGAGCAGGGTAAAGAATGCACCGAAGGCGATGCCGGAGAGCAACGCTTCGCGCAAACCCGCGGTAGTGAATTCTCGCCTACCGTCGCTCTCGAAGGACGCGGAGATCGCGACGATCGCTACCGCGGCCAACGCCAGCCCGCCGTATGCAAGCGGAGAGGGACGTTCGCCGGTGACGATGCCGAAGATGACCGGAACCGTCGCAGCAAGCAACGCCGTCACCGGGGAGATGACGCCCATGCGCCCGATGGAGAGCGCACGATAGAGCAGGGCGATACCCGCCGCACCGGCGAGCCCGGCGAGCGCGCCCCACCCAAGCGAGGCGAGCGAAAAAAGCTCGGGGTGGAGCGCAAGCGCGATCGTAACGACGATCAGCCCGACCGCTTGGGTTCCAAGCGCGACGGCAAGCAATGCCGCCTTGCGCGCGGCCATCCCGCCGAGAAAATCGGCGCTGCCGTATGCGGCGGCTGCGACCAGAGCGAGAAGTATCCCCAACGGCGGGGACTACGCCTCGATTACGATCGGGACGATCACCGGTCGGCGACGCGTGCGCGAGAAGATCTCCTTGGCGAGCGTCGCGCGCACGTGTTCGCGAACCGAGTTCGTGTCACGCAACGCATCGTTCGAAAGCGTCGCCAACATCGCGCTTAAATGCGCGCGCAGATGCTCGATCAACTCTTCGGATTCGGGTTCGTAGAACGCACCGCGCGTCACGATATCGGGCACGCCGATCGTCTGCGCCTCTTCGGCATCGATTGCGACGACTGCAGTGACGATGCCGTCGTTGGAGAGCATCTTCCGGTCGCGCAAAACGGCCTCGCCGATCTCACCGAGGCCCGTTCCGTCAACGAGCACCATGCCGCCGTAAGTCTTGCCGATTTTGTCGCCGTACTCGGCGGTAAATTCGACGATATCGCCGTTTTCGATAACGAATACGCTCTCGGGGTGTACTCCCGTTTTCGTCGCCAAGCGGCCGTGCGTCACCAACATCCGATACTCGCCGTGAACCGGAATGAAGTACTCCGGCCGAATGAGGTTGAGCATCAACAAAAGCTCTTCTTGCGAAGCGTGCCCGGAGACGTGGGCGCGCCCTTCGCTCCCGTGAATCACCGTCGCGCCCAGGCGATAGAGATTGTTAATGGTGCGATACACGCTTTTTTCGTTGCCGGGAATCGGCGTCGCGCTGATGACGATCGTATCGCCGGGGTCGATGGAGAATTTCGGATGGTCGCGCACCGACATCCGCGAGAGGCCGCTCATCGGCTCGCCTTGAGAACCTGTCGTCATCACGACGATTTGGTCGGCGCGAAGGCTACCTACATCTTCGATCTTTACTAAGATATCGGGTGGGATGCGAAGGTGGCCGTGCTCGCGAGCGAAGTGCAGGACGTTGTTCATCGAGCGCCCGAGAAAAGCGATCTTGCGGCCGAATTTCTCGGCATGATCGATCGCTTGCTGTATGCGCGGAACGTTCGATGCAAAAGAGACGATTAAGATGCGTCCGGTCGCTTTGGAGAAAATTGTCGTGAACGCTTCGCCGACGACGCGCTCCGACTGCGTGTGCCCCGGACGCTCGGCATTCGTCGAATCGGCGAGCATGCAGAGCACCCCTTCTTCGCCGATGCGTGCGAGTGCGGCAAAATCGGCAGGCCGGCCGTCGATCGGGGTCTGATCGAATTTAAAATCGCCGGTGTGAAAGATCGTCCCGCTCGGCGTACGGATCGCGAGCGAACACGCGCCGGCGACCGAGTGATTGATGTGTACGAACTCGGCCTCGATGTCGCCGTAACGAACGCGGTCGCCCGGCGCGACGGCGACGAGCGGCATCTCGCCGAGTTTGTGTTCGCGCGACTTCGCCTTTATAAGCGCGCCGGTGATCGCCGTTCCCACGATCGGCGTGTTCGGAAATTCCCGCAAAAAATACGGAATGCCGCCGATGTGGTCTTCGTGTCCGTGCGTTACCAAAACGGCGCGCAGCTTATGGACGCGTTCGCGAACGTAACTAAAATCGTTGATGACGATGTCGACGCCGAACATCTCCTCGTCGGGGAACATCAGCCCGCAATCCACGACGACCAGATCGTTATTGGTCTCGATAACCGTCATGTTGCGGCCGATCTCACCGCAGCCGCCGAGCGGAACGATGCGAACGAACGGCTCTTTGGGAGCCTTAGGAACGGAGATACTCTGCGTTTTCAATATGGGGCCTTTACATCGGCTGTCTGCGTGGGAATGAAGGGGCGGAGGAACGCCCATGGGTTACCGATACTCTATCACGCTCGCGCTACTCGCCGCGAGCCTGCTCGGAATCGCCCACCACCCCAGGCGGCGACCGAAAGCCGTGGCGAGCGCGGCGCCGCGGGCCGAAAGTTTGTATTCCTGGCATGCTCTGCGGCGAACGCGAGACATTCTCGTCCTTCACCTGCTCGAGCTGAGGCGAGAGCGCTTGGGGCGCCTCGAACGCCTCCTCCGAGCGGGGACGCCGATCGGCTGCCTGCTCGACGATCCGCTCCTCTCGGCAAGAACCGAGCCGTCGCCCGCCAATAGTCGCAGCCATGACAACTGCACCACCTCCTCAAGAAAACGCGGGGCTCTCGAGCCTCGTCGAGACCATCGTCGCCCCGGCGAGCGCGTTCGACCGCCTCGCCGAGAAGCAGACCTGGGGTTGGGCGTTCATCGCCTCCTCGATCCTTACAATCGTCGCCGCATTGGCCAGCGGCCCCGTCCAGCAACATATCGCTCGCTTGATGACCGAGCAACGAATCGCCGCAGCGGTTAACCCCCAACAGGCGGCCGCCGCGAAGACCGGCGCGGCGATCGGCTTGAAAATATCGGCGTTCGGCTGGGTCTTCTCGCCGATCGGCATCCTCGTACTCGTATTGATCGCAACCATCATCCTCTTGCTCTGCAACGCCATTCTCGGCGGGAAAGCGACCTTCAAGCAGCTTTGGTGTGCGAGTATGAACGTCTTCGTCGTCGTCGCAATCGGATCGCTGATCGGCTCGATCGTGCTCGCCCTACGCGGCCCCGATGCATTCACCGGGGTGATGGATATCTATCGTAATTCGCTCTCGCTCGCCGCACTTATCCCGTCGGCGAATATCAAACTGATCGCCTTCCTCGCAGCGTTTACACCGTTCACGCTCTGGGTACTCTGGCTCAACTCCCTGCTCATGGAGCGCGTCGCGCGCCTGACGGCACCGAAGGCCTGGGCGGCCGCCCTCGCGGTGTTCCTCATCCCCGCAATCATCGGCGCGGCGTTCGCCGTCCAACCCCCCGCAGCGACCAACGGAGTGCCCCCAACGACGAGCGCGTCGGCGAGCCCGTAGCCGCTCCCTGAAACTTTTCTCCACCTGACCCGTAGTAGGCGACGTATGCGTCGCCTACTTTTCGTTTGGATATCCGTTCCGGCATTGCTCGCCGGAGCGCTCTTCGCCGGCCCTGCCGGCGCAGCACCGCAGCCGCTCGATCTGCGAGAAGCGGTTGCTTATGCGCTCGCGCACAACTCCACGGTCGCGGCGTCCGCTGCGGCGGTCGCGGCGGCGCGCTCGTCCTTCGCAACGCAAAAAACGCAAAATCTACCGACCGCGGGCGCTTCGCTCAATAATACCATGTCGAAGAGCTCGAATTACGGCGGTGCGTATGCCGTCATCGGCGCGCAGCAGCAGAACGTTTTTAGCCAGAACACCGCGCAGTTGCAAGCACAGTACACGTTAACGACCGGAGGGCTCGCCGGCATTCAGCTCGCGGTGTCGAAGGCGAACCTCGAACAGGCCAAAGCGAATCTCCGCAATGCCCGGGCGCAGGTAGCGACCTCGGTGACGAACGCGTACAACACCGTCGTGCAGGACAACGAAATGGTGAGCGTCAATCGCGGCGACCTGACCTATCAGCGATTGCTCCTGCAGAACGCTCGCGTGAAAGAGCGCGCCGGCGTCGCCGCCGGAGTCGACGTTCTTTCGGCGCGCGTTGCCGTCGCGCGCAGCGAATCGACGCTGGTTGCCGCTCGTGCGAACGTCGCAAACGCCCTCGACGCTCTCTGCCAAAGTGTCGGCGCCCCGCTCGGAACTCCGTTTGCGCTGCCGAAACAACTCCCCATGCCGCCGCTTCCGGCGATGTCGATGCAGAAGATCGAGCGGATCGCCTTGGCGAATCGATCCGATATCGCAAGCGCTCGCGACGCGCTTCGGGTCGCCGATCTCAACCGCAAGAGCTGGCTGCCGCAGCTCTTTCCACAGATACAACTATCGGCGGCGGTCGGAAATCAGTTCTCACCGACCAACGCCGTCTTCACGCAACAGCAGCTCGATGCAGAATACGCCGCCGGGAAGATACCGAAAAAGGTATTCTATCCGCGCGGCACGCCCGGCTTCTGGCAGATTCAAGCGGTATCGAGCTTCAATCTCCCGCTCGTCGACTACGGCGCCCGCCGGCTCTCGCGCGTCAACTATGAGGCTGCGGTCAAGAGTGCCGAACTCGCTCTCGCAAACGCAAAACTCGTTGCGCTGAGCGACGTACGCAGCGCCTATCGAGCGGCAAAGGCGGCGATCGCACAGGTCGGTTTTGCACGGCAAGAAGCGCGCTTGGGAATCGAAAGCGCGCACATCAAACAGCTTCAGTATCGAGCGGGCGTCGCCGCTCTCTCCGATGTCGTTCAAGCGCAGCAAACCTCGATCTCGGCGCAAAACGACCTGATCGCGGCCCGCGTCGCCTACGTCGATGCGCTCGTTCGCTTGCGAACCTCCATGGGTATATTCTCGCCGACGAGCGCCGTCGCCGACCTTCACTAAGGAGCACCATGAATAAGAAAGCCCGGATTATCGTTATCGCCGCGATCGTCGCGATTCTTCTCGTCGGACTGGCGCTTGCGTTCCGTCCCCATACCAGCAACTCCGTGGCCGTTAAAACGGTAAAACTCGAACCGACGACCTTCCTCGTGAAGCTCCCCGAAAACGGCACCGTGATGCATCCGCACATGGAGACGATCCCCGCCTTAGTCGGCGGCAATCTTGCCACCCTCGACGTAAAGGCCGGCAGCCGCGTACGAGCCGGTGAAGTGCTCGCGACGATTGAAAATCCTTCGCTCGATGCCAACGCCGCCGGAGCTCTCGCCGATTATCAGAGCTCGGTTGCAAACGTTAAAACTGCGGCGATCCAAGAACGCAACGCTCGCGTACAGTATCAGGCCGGGGTTGATACCGCGCGGAGCAGCCTCGACGAGGCGCGCCGCGTCCTCAAAGCCGACGAGACGCTCTACGCCGACAAAGCGATTCCGCGCAGCCAACTCGATGCCGACCGAGCGAAGGAAGAGCAAGCAAAAGTTGCTTACGATCAATCCGTCGAACAACTGAAACTCGGCGCGGTGACCGGATACGGCACGAGCTCGGTACAAGCGGCGAAAGCACAAGCCTTGAAATCGAGGATCCTCAACGATCAAGCGCAGCAGCAACTGGGTTTCGAACGCATCGTCGCGCCCTTCGACGGTGTCATTCAGAGCGTCGCGGCGCGACCCACCGACGCGAACCGGACGATTCTTCCCGGCGATGCCGTCTCGGCCGGGCAGGCGATGTTCACCATCGCCGAAGGAAGCGCGTACGTCGTTCAAGCGCAGGTCGACGAGCAAGACGTTCACGCGATAAAACTCGGAATGCCGGTGAACGTAACCAGCGAAGATTTCCCCAACGTTACGTTGCGCGGACACATCGAGCGCATCTCGCCGATTGCAACGCGCTCGACCGACGCGGGATCGACCGCCCGCGAAGTTTTAACCACGGTCGCTCTCGACGAAAGCAACTCGGTGCTCCGTGACGGCATGACCGCGAACGTCGATATTCTCACCACCAGCATTCCTCACGCCCTCGTCGTTCCGACCGCAGCGATCGTTCGCGTGAAAAAACAGACGAAGGTCTGGCTTGTCCGCAACGGTAAGGCCCATGAGGTAACGGTCGTTCTCGGCAAGAGCAACGACGTGCAGAGCGTCGTGCGTTCGGGGCTCACCGCCGGCGATAGCGTCGTCGCAAGCGCGCTTCCAAGCATCCATGAGGGAATGCGCATCCTCCCGATTCCGCAGAGCAGCCCCTCGGGTACCCCGTGAGCGTTCTCGCGGCCTACATCGAAGAAGCCCTTGCCTCGCTCTGGCGCAATCGCCTTCGTTCGGCGCTCTCGCTGCTCGGCACGATCATCGGCATTGCGTCGACGATCGCGGTTCTCGGCCTGAGCCAAGCGGGTGCCCGCGGCTTAGAGAAGTCACTTGGGAACGCCGATTCGGTCGGGTGGGTCGTTTTCGTCGACCGTTCGTCAGATAATCCGCTTGCGGCAACGCTCTATTACCGCGACGTCGCCCGCTTCGTTGCCCGGAGTAACGGTGCAATCAGCTCGGCCTACGCGGGCTATTTCGGTCGGCCGTTTCCCGTCAACGTCGGCGGGAAAACCCATTATCCGCAACTCCACGGCACCGATAAGGGCGATAACGCCATGGTGATTCTCGAAGGCCGAAAGCTCGACCATAACGACGTCTTGGCCTCGGCGAACGTCGCGATGATCTCGAAGGAGGCGCGCAAAACGCTCTTTCCGCACGAAGACCCGGTCGGCAGAAGCATATCGGTGGGCAATGCCCGCCTGCGCATCGTCGGGGTTTTCGACGCGACGGGAAGCTTGCTCAGCAGCGCGGTCGGCGACGCTATATACGTCCCCTACACGACGATGCACCGAATCGCTCCCGGTCCAATCGACGGCATTATTTTCTATTCCGCGCCGGGAGTCCCATCGAAAAAGGTCAGCGCCGCGGCGATCGCCGCGTTGCAGAGCATTCACGGCCCGCACGCGAAATACACGGTGCAAGATCAAGCAAAATCGCTCGGCATTTTCTCGCACGTCCTCGGCGGCATCGGTATCGGCATCACCTTCATCGGCGGTATCGCCCTCTGCGTCGCCGGCATCGGCATCATGAACATCATGTTGGTTTCGGTGAACGAACGGACCCGTGAGATCGGTATCCGCAAATCAATCGGCGCGAGCTCCGGCGATATTTCCTTTCAATTCCTGATCGAAGCAACGATACTCTCGATCATCGGCGGCGCGATCGGCACGATCTTCGGCGTACTCATCGTGCTCGCGCTCCAGGGAAGCATCGTCCATTTTGCCGGAAGCGCGCCCGTCCCGTGGGCACTCGTGCTCTCGATTGCCGCCTTCTTCACCATCGGCATCGGCATCGGTTTCGGCGCCTACCCGGCGATACGCGCCGGAAAGCTCGATCCGGTGATCGCGTTGCGGAGCTGACGTGCTCGATTATATTCGCGAAACGCTCGAGCTTATGCAGGCGAACCTCACCCGCACCGTGCTAACGCTCGTCGGGCTCGTCGTCGGGGTCGCTGCGATTATCTCGATCCAAGTCGCGGCAGCCGGTATGGCCGCTGCAGTCAACGGCGCATTTCGCGGCATCAACATGAACACGTTCTACATCTTTCCGAAATCGACGCAAGGCAGCACCCAACGTGCCAATCTCGGACTCTCGGATCTCACGTTACTCGATCGAAACGTCCCGGGCGTGGAGACCGCCATCCCATTCGGACAAACACGGACGATCGTCAGCGCCGGGCACCAGCACATCATGCTGAAATTCGGCGGCGAATCCTACCGTCGTTTCAGCACCGCACCCGTCGTCGCCGGACATGCAATTACGCGTGCCGACGTCGAAAACGCGACCCCCGTCTGCGTTCTCTCTTCGAAGGCCTACGATCGTCTCTTCCCCCATGCCGCCGACCCGGAGACGGTTCTGGGGCAGTCGGTCTACGTCGGACCGAAACGTTACGTCGTCGTCGGCGTGCTCGGCCCGGCGACGCTCTCCACTGCCTCGTTGGGCTTCGACATCAATAACGATGTCGTTATTCCCTATACGACGTTCTACAACGACTATCAACGCGGAAGACCGCTCTTCGGTATCCAAGTATTAGGTAGCCGCGATGCGGATTTAGCGACGTTGGAGGCCAATGCAAAGCGCGTGCTCTCCGACGCGCACGGGGGATCGATCTACCAGACGTTCGATTTCGGTTTCTTCACCAAACAGATCGACGGCTTCTTCGGCGTCGTCGGCACGATCGTCAGCGCGGTCGGCGCGATCTCGCTCCTGGTCGCCGGCATCGGCATCATGAACATTCTCTTCGTATCGGTCAGCGAGCGCACGCGCGAGATCGGCATTCGGCGTGCAATCGGCGCCTCGCGGGCAACGATCCTCATTCAATTCTTCGTCGAAGCGTTCGTACTCGCGTTTAGCGGTTCGTTGGTAGGAATGCTCGCCGGGCTGGGAATCGGTGAACTCGCACAACAGATATTCATCGCCCGTATCTCCGGAACGATCGCCGCCTTACCCTGGACGCAAGCGATTTTGCTCGCAACGCTCTTTGCTACGGTCGTCACCCTACTCTTCGGCACGCTGCCTGCGATCCGCGCGGCATCGGTCGATCCCATCGAGGCCTTACGTTATGAATGACATCGCCATCGATCTCCAAGAGATCGTCAAAACCTATAAGACAGGCACGATCGAAGTACAGGCGTTGCGCGGCGTCTCGCTGCGCATCGAGCGCGGCGAGTACGTCGCGGTCATGGGCCCGTCGGGATCGGGAAAGTCGACCCTCATGAACGTCATCGGATGCCTGGACCGTCCGACCTCGGGCAATTACCGACTCGACGGAATCGACGTCTCAGCACTCGACGACCGCGCGTTGGCGAAGATCCGCTTGGAAAAACTCGGCTTCATCTTCCAAGGCTTCAATCTGCTGCCGCGAACCGATGCACTGAAAAACGTTTCGTTGCCGCTCTTCTACGCGAAGGTCTCGCCGAAGGAACGTCGGGAACGCGCGGTGCGCGCGCTCGCCGAGGTCGGGCTCGCAGATCGCGCGCACCATCGCCCCAGCGAACTCTCAGGCGGCCAGCAGCAGCGGGTCGCCATCGCCCGCGCGCTGATCAACAACCCCGCGGTCCTGCTCGCCGACGAGCCGACCGGCAATCTCGACACCACGACGAGCGAGGAGATTCTCGGACTCTTTGAAACCCTCCATCGCTCCGGGCGCACGATCGTGATCGTGACGCACGACGAGGAGGTCGCCGAGCGTGCGAATCGCGTCGTGCGCCTGCGCGACGGCCTCGTTCTCTCCGACAAGCCGACGGCGCGCGGGCACTTTTCGGAAGGTTCCATCGTTCCACGAGAGGCAATCCCTCAATCGTAACGAGCCTTCTCCACAGCATGGAGTATATGCAACTGTGAAACAACGCGTTCTCCCTACCCTCATCATCGCTCTCGTCGGAGCAAGCGTCGGCAGCTTCCTGATGATGCTCTACGCCAGCACGCATTTCGCCGGCGTCGCCGGGCCGAACCACTCGCTTCCCGCGGTCTCCGCAGCACCGCTCCAAGGAATTAGCGACCAAGATCGCATCGTCTCGGCGGTCAAACGGACGAAACCCTCGGTCGTCGCCATTCAACTCGACGTCAACGGCCAGCGCGTCGTGCCGTTCTTCCAAGGTTTCTTCGGTCAGGGCGGCCCCGGCGTCGAGGAGCCCTATAAAGGGAAGGCGTCGGGTTCGGGCTTCGTCTACGACACGAAGGGCGATATCGTGACGAACGCTCACGTCGTCACTCCTCCCCAAGGCGGAAACATCACCAAACTCACGGTGATCTTCGCCGACGGCGCTCACGTGCCGGCGCACGTCGTCGCGGAGAACATCGGCGCCGATCTCGCGATCATCCGCGTCGACGGTTATAAGAAGCTCCCACCGCCGTTGCAGTTTGCGAACTTCGACCGCGTCGAGCAGGGACAGTGGGCGATCGCGATCGGCGAGCCGCTCGATCTCCAGTGGACCGTCACGCTCGGCATCGTCTCGGCCTTCAACCGCAACGAGCCGATTCAGAACGAGAGCGGGCAGACGATCGATTTCAAGGGGCTTCTCCAAACCTCGGCGCCGATTAACCCCGGGAACTCCGGCGGTCCGCTCATCGACGACCACGGCAAGGTGATCGGCATCAACCAGTCGACCGTGAAATCCGCCTACGCCCAGGGCATCGGCTTTGCGATCCCGGCGAATACGGTCCAGCGCGTCGTCGCCGAGATGCTCGCCCATCCCGGTATCACCCAGGGCACGAACGAAGGCTATATCGGCATTCAACCAGCCGACCTCACCCCGGGACTCCGCAACCAGATCGGCTATCCATCGGGCCCCAACGGCATCGCGGTCATCGCCGTCGTTCCGGGATCGCCCGCCGATAAAGCGGGGATCGAGCCGGGGGATGTGATCCTCCAGGTCGATGGGAAAAGCTTCACCAAGAGCCAAGATCTGGTGAAATATATCGCCGGCAAGAAGCCCGGGACCGTCGTCCGGATCGATCTCTGGGCACAGGGCCTCAAGAAGTTCGCCGCCGTAACGTTGACCGAGCGTCCGGCGACCGCGGGTACGGTTCCCTAACCGGCAACCCGCCTGCGCCCGGAGACGAGCGCAACCCAAAAGGGACTACCTGCTGTTACAAGGAGCGGAACAAATTGCCGCTCCTTGTTGTACTATGGGGCAGGCAACCAAGCCCGAATTCGTTCGTAAGCGGCAAGGCGTCGTCGAACGATCGGAGCGTCGCCGGATCGTCGCGACGCGCACACCAACCTCGAATGTGCGCGCGCCTCGGCTCGACCGCTCGATCGCCCGATCAAGCTGGTCCAGGGCGCACTCGGGGTTCACATCACATCAACGAGGTAAAACTTCATGGCTAAAGTGGTCGGAATCGACCTCGGCACGACCAACTCGGTCGTCGCCGTAATGGAGGGCAACTCGCCCACCGTTATCGCAAACTCGGAAGGCTCGCGTACGACTCCGTCGGTCGTGGCCTTCTCGAAAACCGGCGAGCGTCTCGTCGGACAGCTCGCAAAACGTCAAGCGGTCACCAACCCGGAGCGCACGATCTCTTCGATCAAACGCCATATGGGTGAGGGCGACTATCGCGTCAAGATCGACGGCAAGGATTACACCCCGCAAGAGATCTCGGCGATGGTTTTGCAAAAGCTCGTCAACGACGCGAGCAACTATCTCGGCGAACGCGTCACGCAGGCGGTGATTACGGTACCCGCCTATTTCAACGACGCGCAGCGTCAAGCGACGAAAGATGCCGGAAAGATCGCGGGGCTCGAAGTGCTCCGGATCATCAACGAGCCGACCGCTGCAGCGCTGGCCTACGGGCTCGACAAAAAGGGCAACGAAACGATTCTGGTATGGGATCTCGGCGGCGGCACCTTCGACGTCTCCATCCTCGAAGTCGGGGACGGCGTCTTCGAAGTGAAATCGACCAACGGCGACACCCGTCTCGGCGGTGATGACTACGATCATCGCGTCGTCGAGTGGATCGTCGGTGAATTCCGCAAAGATCAGGGCATCGATCTCTCCAAGGATAAGCAGGCGATGCAACGCCTCACCGAAGCCGCGGAAAAAGCAAAGATCGAACTCTCGGCGGTCGTGCAAACGACGATCAACCTCCCCTTTATCACCGCCGATGCCGACGGGCCCAAGCATCTCGAATACACGCTGACGCGCGCGAAGTTCGAAGAGATCACGAGCGACCTCACCGATCGCTGCATCAATCCGTTCAAGAGCGCACTCGCCGATGCGAAGATCGATATCTCGCAGATCGACGAAGTGGTGATGGTCGGCGGATCGACCCGCATGCCCGTCATTCTTGAACTCGTCCGCAAGCTCACCGGCAAAGACCCGAATCTCACCGTGAACCCCGACGAAGTCGTCGCGGTCGGTGCGGCGATTCAAGCCGGCGTTCTCTCCGGCGAAGTCCGCGATGTCGTGCTTCTCGACGTTACCCCGCTCTCGCTGGGTCTCGAAACGATGGGCGGCGTCATGACGACGCTGATCGAACGGAACACGACGATCCCGACGAAGAAATCGCAGGTCTTCACCACCGCGGAGGACGGCCAAACGAGCGTGGATATCCACATTCTCCAAGGCGAACGTCCGATGGCCGGCGACAACAAGACCTTGGGCCGCTTCCGGCTCGAGGGACTTCCGCCGGCGCCCCGCGGCGTACCGCAGATCGAAGTAACCTTCAATATCGACGCCAACGGCATCGTCAACGTCGGTGCGAAAGATCTCGGTACCGGTAAGGAACAGCAGATCACGATCACCGCATCGACCAACCTCAATAAAGAGGAAGTCGAGCGGATGGTTAAGGACGCCGAACTACAAGCGGCCGCCGACAAGGCGAAGCGCGAGGAGGCGGAGGTCCGCAATACCGCATCGAGCTTGATTTACTCGACCGAGAAATCGCTCAAGGAGGTCGGAGAGAAACTCGACGCAACCGCACGCGGTGAAGTCGAGAGCGCTCTCGCCGAATTGAAGAAGCTCAGCGAGAACGGCGCGGCCACCGAGATCAAGGCGGCGATCGAGAAATTGCAGAGCGCGAGCTACAAGATGGCCGAGCTGCTCTACAAGAGCACCGGAGCGTCGCCCGACGGCGAAGCCCCCGGTGCCGAATCCGCGAACGGTCAGGCATCCAACGGCGCGGCGAACGCCACGCCCGACGATGTCATCGACGCCGAGTTCAAGGAAGCGAAGTAGCCTCCGGTACTCGCGGGTGGAGTGAGGGCGAGCCGTACGCGGCGACCGCCCTCACCTCCCGCCGTCTTTTCATGCGCTCAACATTATAAAAAGAAGTAGAGATAGACGCACCCATGGATAACGATCTGCTCAACGATCCCGTCGACGTACGCGAAGACGGCGCGCAAGCGGAGAGCGAGCTCTCCAAAGCAAACGCCCGCGCCGACGAAAATTACAATAAGTTTTTGCTCGCGATGGCTGACTTCGAAAATTACAAGCGGCGCGTTCAGCGCGATATCGAGCAACGCATCGTCGAGCATCGGCGTCGCCTTTTCGGGCGTTTACTTCCGGTGCTCGATAATCTCGAACGCGCACTTGCGGTTCCCGCCGGCGGCGAGGCGCTTCGTAGCGGAGTCGAAGGCACGTTACGCGGCTTCGAGGCCGTCCTTTCCTCCGAAGGCATCAGCGCGGTCAACGTCAAGGGGCAACCCTTCGATCCTCACGTTGCCGAGGCGATCGGAACGGTCGCAGCGATCGACGGACAAGCCGACGATACCGTCGTCGAAGTCGCGGAGAAAGGATATCGCCTCGGCGACGATCTCCTCCGACCGGCGAAAGTGCTCGTTGCGAAGCATCAATGAATTACAAGGACTACTACGCCGTTCTCGGCGTCCCGAAGGGCGCTCCCGAGAAGGACATCAAGTCCGCCTATCGCCGCCTCGCACGTAAATGGCACCCCGACGCGAATCCCGGCAACGCGAAGGCCGCCGAAGAGAAATTTAAGGAGATCTCCGAAGCCTATGAAGTTCTCGGCGACACCGAAAAGCGTCGGAAGTACGACGCACTCGGAAGCGATTGGCAGCAGGCGGCGCGACAGGCGGAGCAGCAACGGCGCTATCGGACGCAACAGGGTTCCGCGCAATACGACTTCGGTTTCGGCCCCAATATGGGCGCCGGGGCGGGAACGAGCGGGTTTTCGGATTTCTTCGATATGTTTTTCTCCGGAGTCGGTCGGCGTGGGCCGACCGGCCCGGCCCCGACCGCTGCTCGCGGACAGGATATGGAAACGACCATCGAGCTTTCGCTGCACGACATCTACGAGGGCGGCAAGAAATCGATCTCGCTACAACTCGAAGATAGTTGCCCTCGCTGCCGCGGCACGGGGACGGAGAACGGTCGCCTCTGCGTAGCTTGCCACGGGACGGGTCGCACGCTCAATACGAAAAAATTCGAGATCTCGATTCCGCGCGGCATCGGCGACGGTCAACGTATCCGCCTCGCGGCTCAGGGCGGCGCGGGCACCGGTGGTGCGCCCAACGGCGACCTGTTTTTGATCGTGAAGACCATCGACGATGCGCGCTATAAACGCAAGGGCGACGATCTCTACGTCGACCTTCCTGTCGACCTCTACGATCTCGTCTTAGGTGCCGAAGTTCAGGTGCCGACGATGGGGGGAAACGTTGCGATGACGATTCCCGAAGGAACGCAAAACAATCGCTTGCTGCGTTTGACCGGCAAAGGGATGCCGCACGTCAAGGGCGGCGGCAACGGAGATCAATACGTCCGCCTCATCGGGCAGCTACCGCAAAACCTCACCGACAAAGAGCGCAAACTCTTCCGCGATCTCAAGAATCTGCGTAACGGGAAGAAGTAAACGACCGGCATGATCGAGCTCAAGGAGATTGCTTTTACAGCCTATCCGGCCGCCGACGTCGCCGCGTTGGCGCGCTTTTATTCCGAATCGCTCGGCATCGAGTTCGCCGAACCGTACGTCGAGGACGGCGTCGCCCTCTATTGCGAAGCGCGCGTCGGCAACGGCTATTTTTCGTTGATGACGACCGCCTGGATGGGGGTCGCGCCGGGCAGTTGTGCCTCGATAGCGTTCGAGGTCGCCGATATCGAGTCGGCTTTCGCGAGCCTGCGCGCTCGCGGCATCGCGACCGAAGAGATCCACGTAACGCCGGTCTGTAAACTCGGTTCGTTCGCAGATCCCGAGGGCAATAAAGTGACGCTCCATGAATCGACCATCCCGTCATGATGTCCGGGCACGGACTCATGTGGTCGAACATGTACGACCCGGAGAAACCTCGCGTTCGCCGACGCATCGATTGGCGCCGGATACGTTCGCTCTTCTCGCCGTACTGGAAGCAGCAGTCGCTGGTCTTCGTCATCATCGTTTTTAGCGCGATCGTCGGCCTCGTCCCGGGATATATGACCGCTCGGATCATCGATTCCGCGCTACCGCACCACAGCTTCCACGAACTCACGGTCGATGTCGGCTACATTTTGGCGGCCGCGGTCCTTTCGATGGCGCTCGGCGTCGCGCAGGGATACTTCAACTCGATGGTCGGCGAAGGGATCATGCGCGATCTGCGGACGAGCCTGGTTTCGCACCTGCACCGCATGCCGCTCTCGTTCTTCACCGCGACGAAAACCGGCGAGATCATGAATCGTGTTTCGAGCGATGTCGATAACGTCGACGGCGTCGTCACCGGAACGCTGACGACGATCGTTACCAACATCGTCATGATCTCGACCACCCTCATTGCGATGCTGATCTGGAATTGGCGACTCGCGTTGATTTCGACGATCGTCGTTCCGTTTATGGTGCTGCCGCTCGGGCCGGTCGGACGCAAGATGTACGACGTCCGCAAGCGTACGCGCGAGCAACGCGACCGTATTGAGTCGATCACGCAAGAGACGCTCTCGATATCGGGAATTACGCTCATTAAATCGTTCGTGCGCGAGAGCTACGAGCGTTCGCGGTTCTACAAAGTCGGGACCCAGTTGATGGATCTCGAGATCCGCCTAGCGATGATCGGCCGCTGGTTCATCGCCTCGGTAACGGCGATGGTCGTCGTGGGGCCGGCCATCGTTTGGCTCGGCGGCGGCTGGCTCGCGCTGCAGGGCGCCCTCGACGTCGGCGTTATCGTTGCCTTCATCGGCTACATTCAGGGGCGTCTCTACGGCCCTGCGGCGGCGCTCGTCGGCATACAGGTGCAGATCGTGAGCGCGCTTGCGGTCTTCGAACGTATCTTCGACTATTTGGATATGAAGACCGAGCGTTATGACGCACCCGACGCGATTGCGCTCGGGGCGCTTCGCGGCGACATCGTGTTCCAGAACGTATCGTTCTCCTATGAGGGCCGCGACCAAATTCTGCACGGGATTGATTTTACGATTCCGGCCGGCAAGATCGCGGCATTCGTCGGCCCCTCCGGTGCCGGGAAAACGACGATCACGCAGTTGCTGCCGCGTTTTTACAATATCTCCGAAGGGCATATCTTCGTCGACGGGCACGATATTGCCAACGTCGGCCTCGAATCGCTCCGGGAGAACATCGGCATCGTCACGCAAGAGACCTATCTCTTCCACGATACGATTATCGCGAACCTACGCTATTCGCGCCCCGATGCAACGCTCGACGAGATCCACGAAGCCGCGCGAGCCGCCAATATCCACGACTTTATCGAAACGCTGCCGCAGGGATACGAAACCGTGGTCGGCGAGCGGGGGCACAAACTTTCGGGGGGCGAGCGTCAACGGCTTGCGATCGCGCGCGTCCTGTTAAAGAACCCACGCATTTTAATCCTCGACGAAGCGACCTCCGCGCTCGATTCCGAGAACGAAGCGGCGATTCAGAGCGCGCTCGAACGACTGATGCGTGGGCGGACGAGCATGGTCATCGCCCACCGCCTTTCGACGGTCGTCAACGCCGACACGATCTTTGTCGTCGAAGGCGGGCGCATCGTGGAATCCGGATCGCATGAAGAGCTCCTGGCGCGTGACGGCGTTTACGCGCGGCTCTATCGCACGCAATTTCGCGAACGCATCCCATCGTAGGCGAGCTTTGCGAAAAGCCGGAGTTTTGTCGTACCGCCCGCGCCGCTTCGGCCCTATCCTCAATAGCAGTGGGATAACCCCCAACGCCATCCTTTCAAATCGTATCAGGAGAACACCATGCGCAAGCTCGCTTTAGCTCTCGCACTCGCATTTAGCGCCCTTACGGTCGCATCGGCCAGCGCGAGCAGCACCATCGTCGTCAAAGCCAAAGATTTCCAGTTCATGCCGAACGTCGTCACCCTTCATGTCGGCAAACCGCAGAAAATTACGTTCGTCGCCGTTCAGGGCGTCCACGGAATGATCGCCCCCGAAGTCGGCATCACCAAGGTCATCACGATTACCTCCAAGCCGACCACCGTTACCGTCACCCCGAAGAAGATCGGGACTTTCCCCGCACATTGCGCGATCTATTGCGGCATCGGCCACGCGCACATGATGATGACGTTCAAGGTTATCAAGTAACCCCGAACCGAATCGACGATATGGAAAGGGAGGCGCCAAGTGCGCCTCCCTTCTCGTATCATTTACCGTTAGTGATGATTGTCGAAGGCGATGCCGGCGCGCACCTGTCCGATCGCTTGTTCGACGAGATTATACGCAGCGGCACGATGCCCGCCTTTATCGCGTTGCGCAACGTTCAGCTGCGCGGCCGCACGGTTCAGCGCACCGAGCGCCATCTGCATGTGGGGCTGTCGCTCGAAGGCATAGGCGGTCACGGCCGACCCGAGAAGGAGGCCGATGAAAAGCATCACTCCGATGCGGAGATAGCCGGCGAGATGCGAACGATTTTGAAGCATAGTATGAACTCCTAGACGATGAGTGCGATATTCTTGTTCGCAAAATATCGCACCCAACGCCCTCCAGTCCACTAAAACCAGATGAGAGATTTTCCCTTAGCCGGCCATCGACTTCGGGGGCGCGGGAATCACCAGCGGTGCTCCCGTGCCGGCCTGGACTTCTTCGACCGTCACCCCCGGCGCGAGCTCGCGCAAGACCAGCCCCTCGGGTTCGATATCGATGACTGCGAGATCGGTCATCAGTTTGTGGACGACGCGCTTGCCGGTGAGCGGCAACGTGCACTCGCCGACGATTTTGTGGGAGTTGCCTTTTGCAACGTGTTCCATCATTACGATCACGCGTTTCGCGCCGTGAACGAGGTCCATCGCACCGCCCATCCCCTTGACCATCTTCCCGGGAATCATCCAGTTCGCAAGATCGCCGTGCGCGCTGACCTGCATCGCACCGAGCACGGCGAGATCGATATGTCCGCCGCGAATCATCCCGAACGAGAGCGCGGAATCGAAGAACGACGCGCCCGGCAGCACCGTCACCGTCTCTTTGCCGGCGTTGATGAGATCGGGATCGACGTCGTCCTCGTAGGGATACGGCCCGGTGCCGAGGATACCGTTCTCGCTCTGCAATACGACGCGCACGCCGGACGGAACGTAGTTGGGAATCAGCGTCGGCATACCGATACCGAGATTGACGTACATGCCGTCGCGCATCTCGCGCGCGACGCGCGCGGCGAGTTCCTCACGTGTCAGCGCCATCGCTATCGTCCCTCCCGCTTGCGCGTCGTTACTCGCTCGATGCGTTTCCCTTCGGCGCCTACCTCGACCACACGCGCGACAAAGATTCCCGGAACGTGCACGTCCTCGGGTTCGATCTCGCCGGGTTCGACGAGGCGTTCGACCTCGGCGATCGTAATTCGCCCGGCCATCGCGCAGAGCGGGTTGAAGTTGCGCGTCGCCTTCGCGAAATAGAGATTGCCTTCGCGATCGCCGATGCTCGCGCGCACCAAGGCATAGTCGCAGCGGATCGCTTCCTCGAGAACGTACTCCTTGTCGTCGAATCGGCGCGTCTCTTTCGGCGGCGACGCCTTCGCCACGCTACCGTCGGCGTTGTGCCGCCACGGGAGCCCTCCGGCGGCGACCGGCGTGCCGACCCCGGCGGGGGTATAGAAGGCCGGAATGCCGCAGCCTCCGGCGCGGAGCCGCTCGGCGAGGGTACCCTGCGGGACCAACTCGACCTCGAGCTCGCCCGAGAGATACTGCCGTTCGAACTCCTTATTCTCACCGACGTAGGAGCCGGTCGTGCGCCGAATGCGCTTGTTGTCGAGGAGGACGCCGAGCCCCCAGCCGTCGACGCCGCAGTTGTTGGAAACGGTGACGAGATCGGTCGCGCCCTGTGCGAGCAGCGCCTGGATCAGGTTATGGGGGATACCGTTGAGGCCGAAGCCACCGACGGCTAACGAGGCCCCGCTGGGAATGTCGGCGACGGCCGCGGCCGCCGATGGGTACACTTTCTCCATACCGGCGCAGATAGGCGGTCGTGGGAGCAAAACCCTGGTCGCCCCCGAATCTATCGACCGGTTGAGTATCCGCTCGTTACCCGTTATCCAGGAAGAGGAGTTCACAATGTCAGTAGCGGCGCAAGCGCACGACGAAGAAACGATGATCGTCGAGATGGTGCGCGAACTCGTAGCCGAAAAAGTCGCGCCACGCGCGGCAGCGATCGACGAAAGCGAGGAGTTCCCCGACGATATCCGCCGTCTCTTCGCGCAAAACGATCTCCTCGGTATACCGATTCCCACGGAATACGGCGGCCTCGGCGGAAGTTTCGTTACCTACGTGAAGGTGGTCGAGGAGATCGCGAAAGCGTGTGCCTCGAGTTCGCTGATCGTTGCGGTGCAAGAACTCGGCATGCTGCCGATCATGATCGGCGGCAACGACGAGCAAAAACGGCGCTTTTTGCCGAAGATCGCCTCCGGCGAGCACCTCGCCGCCTACGCGCTCACCGAAGCGAGCAGCGGCTCCGATGCGCTCGGTTCGATGCGAACGCGCGCGCGCCGTGACGGGGACTCCTACGTTCTCGACGGTCAGAAAATTTGGATTACCAACGGGAGCGTCGCCGACGTCGTTTGCGTCTTCGCGGTGACCGATCCGGAAGCGGGGAGCCGCGGCGTAAGCGCCTTCGTCGTCGAGAAGGGCACGCCGGGTTTCTCGGTCGGGAAGAAAGAGCGCAAGATGGGCATCAAAGGTTCGCCGACCGTCGAGCTGATCTTCAACGAATGTCGCGTACCCGCAACCAATCGTCTCGGCGAAGAGGGCGAGGGCTTCAAGATTGCAATGAAGGTGCTCGACAAATCGCGCCCGGGCATCGCCGCACAGGCGCTCGGTATCGCCGCCGGCGCCCTGGAGTATGCGACCCAATACGCCCGCGACCGCGTCGCCTTCGGTAAGCCGATCGGCCAGCACCAAGGGATCGGTTTCATGCTCGCGGACATGAAGACCGAGGTCGAGGCGGCGCGCCTCATGCTCTACGAATCGGCTCGGAAATGCGATCAGGGAGCCCCCGACGTCTCGCTCTGGGCCTCGATGGCCAAGCTCAAGTGCGGAGATGTCGCGATGTCGGTAACGACCGATGCGGTTCAGGTGCTCGGCGGCTTCGGCTACTCGGCGGAGTACCCGGTCGAGCGGATGATGCGCGACGCGAAAATCACCCAGATCTACGAGGGAACCCAGCAGATCCAGCGCCTGGTTATCTCTCGAAATTTGGTTGGGAAGGGGCGCTAGGTCGCCTCTGCGAACTAACCGCCCTTCTCAGACGTTGTTAAGGCACGTTAAGAGACGAATTTTCGCAAAAAGGGGGTGAAAGAATGCGCAAACTCCTCGCTGCACTGATCGCGGCGTCCTTCCTCGCAACCGGTACGGCTATGGCCGCCTCGGCGAGCAAGAGCACCACGAAGACCACGACCAAGAAGACGATGGCCAAGAAAGCCACCGCTAAGAAAGCGATGGCCAAGAAAGCCACCGCCAAGAAAGCGATGACCAAGAAGGCTACCGCCAAGAAAGCGACGGCCAAGAAAGCTACCGCCAAGAAGGCGATGGCCAAGAAAGCCACCGCCAAGAAAGCGACGGCCAAGAAGGCCGCCGCAAAGAAGGGCCATAAGCCGCCCGTTCGTTAATCGATCCACGTTATTCTTCTCATCTACCTCGGGGCCGGAGCCCCAAGAGGCATCGCCGATCTCGGCGGTGCCTTTTTTATTTACCGCAGCCGTGTCGGCGCCGACAGCCGCCATGCACGTGAACGTTGACGACATCGAGGTGCTTGCGCCCACCGCAACGGCAGTGACCGTGATGTGCCTCCCCTCCATGCTCCTCTTCTTCCTCACCGTCATCCGGTTCGCGCTCACCGTGCTCCGGCGCTAGGGGGCGTTTGAGCAGCACGATGACCCCGCGTTCGCCCGGTGTCACGCCGACGGCTTCCCAGCCCTCGGCGCCTGCCGCACTAAGTTCCTCGTCGCTATCGTCGCCGATTGCGACGAAGCGGTATTCGAATCCAATCATGATTCCCCAAGTCTAGGCGACGACGGGGAATTTCTGCGGAACCCAGGATGAAGAGCGCCCTTACGGGTGAAGAATCGAGCGCCAATAGATCAGCATCCGCTCCCAAAGCGTGCGCCGTTGCATGAGCCCGGCGATCGAATGTGTCTTGCGCGGGAAGAGCATGACGTTGACATCGGTGAGCCCGGCGAGAATCGTTTTCTGTAAGAACGCGACCGTATTAGCCATATGGACGTTATCGTCGCTCGTGCCGTGCATGATCTGTAACGGTCCGTTGAGGTGCGCGACATCGAGCAGGTTCGAACTGCGGTCGTATGCGTGTGGATGCTTTTGCGGCAATCCCATGTACCGTTCGGTGTAGATCGTGTCGTACAAGTGCCAATCGGTCACCGGCGCGACCGCCAGACCGGCTACAAAACGCTTCGAGTGTTCGAGTGCGTAGATCGTTTCGTAGCCGCCGAAGCTCCATCCCCAAATGCCGATGCGTTTCGCGTCGACGTAGGGAAGGGAAGCGAGATAACGAGCGCCGATGCGTTGCCCAAGCAACGAACCGGGCCCGAAATTATGCAGCAGCAACCGTACGTGCGCGTCGTTGTCGATCTGGGAAGCCGGCCCATCGATCGAAAAAACGATTATCCCTTCCTGGGCCAACAGATCGTGCATCAGCTCCATGGTGTAACCGAAGCCGTTGGTGGTCGTCGGGGCGGCGGGGCCGCCGTACACGTAGACGACGACCGGATATTTGCGGTGCGGATCGAAATGCGGCGGACGAATCATCCATGCATCGAGTGGCCCATATTTCGACGCGACCTCGAAACGATGCACCGGAAGCAACTGCGATTGCAGCGCGGCGTCGGGCGCGGCGAAGATCTGTGGCGGCGCGGTCGGAGCGTTGAGGGTTACCTCGGGGACACGATTCATCGAGGAATAGGTATCGACGAAGGCGTGGGTCGCAGCAGCAAAGGCGATGCGGTGAACGCCGCGCTTCGGTGTGAGGTTCGTCAGCGTACCGTTCTGAAGGTCGATTTCGAGCAGCGCGCGATTGCGGCGCGTCGGATAGTCGGCGTAGACCCACGCGTGCGCTCCATTTTTCCCGACCGCAACCAAGCCGTTCGTGGCGTACTCGCTGCCGAGATTGAAATCGCCGGTCAGGCGGCGCAGCGCACCGCCGCTACTGCGAAGATAGAGCGATCGCAGATTATCGCGGTCGAGAACCCAGAGCGAGGAGCCATCGGGAAGCCAGGTCGGCAGGGCGATGACGTCGACCCATGAGGGCGAGCTTCGGCGATAGAGCGTCTGCGGCGCCGAGCCGTCGGCGGGAAGTGCATCGACGCGCAACCATTGCTCGCGACGATTTAATATCTCCGCGATAATATCGTCGCTTTTCGGGCGCCATGCAAATGCCGCGATATAGCGATCCTTCGGCGCCGCGTTGTAGAGAACGCGGTCGACCTTCGTAGCGAGATCGATCACATGCAAGCTCGCCTTCGGGTTTTTCTCCCCCGCGAGCGGATAGCGCTGATAATTCACGCGCCCGTTCTTGGGCAAAAAATCGGTAAGCGGAAAGCGCGTCACCTTCCGCTCGTCGAGGCGAAGATAGGCGATCTTCGATCCGTCGGGCGACCAGCGAAAGCCGTGGACGATCCCGAGCTCCTCCGGATAAACCCAATCGAGTTGTCCGTCGAGGATTGCGTTACCGGAACCGCCGTGCGTGATCTCGACCACGCCGGTCTTCGCGCCGAAATACGCCACGTAAAGATTCGATTTCTTCGCGAAGGCGATCGCGTCGCCGTTCGGCGACCATTGCGGATCGGAGGCCGCTGCAGCGATTTTTTTCAGCGTGTGGTCGGCAAAGGTGTAAACATAGAGCATGCCTCCAGCCTCGATTGCAAGACGGCGGTCGTGCGGGGACCAGCCGGCGTTATACGGCGTGGCGCCGTGCTTGCCGAATCGGTCGGGCTGGAGCAAGAGCGTTGCCGAGGCCCCGGAGAGGGAGCGAAGCATGAGCGGCAGGTGCTCGGAGGGATCCTGCGAGGGGAGCACATAGGTGAACCGCCTCCCACCGTGAGACCACGAGATCGCCGCCGGCTGCCGCCCCCACGGCGGCTCTTTCCCAAAGGCTTGCGCCGGCGTTAGCGCCGCGCGCGCCGGCGCGGCGGCGAAGGCGAGCGTCAGCACGACGGCAAGAACGGCAAACTCTTTCACCTGCTTCACGCGCGGGACTTTCGCCTATGCGCGTGGCAATACTTTCCCTATGGCAGATCCCATGGAGCCGAGTTTCACCGGTCAAAACCCGATCGTCGCAGCAGCCGAACGCATTCGCGCGCGGCGCGCCTTGGGCGAACTCCTCGGCGAGAGCGACGCATCGAGCGGTGCGCTCGCCGAGGGCGATGCGGAGCGTTCGTTACGTGCCTTCGGTGACGCACTCGCACTGGGGATAAAGCGGCTGAATTCGATTCTCGGCGAGCGAAACGGCGTTCGGTTGGTTCGTCTTGAAAAACCGTTGCGACTCCGCCTGCGGTTCGGCGATTATCGCATCGCGCTCGAACTCGACCAAAGCGTCGAGTTGGTCCGCATTCGCGGCCTTACATTCGACGGCGACTATCAATTCGTACCCGATCGCGCGATCCCCAGCCTCATCGATGTCTCGAAGGTTTCGACCGAGAGCGGCTACGGCGAACCGATCACGCCTTCGACGCTTTTGAAAGCGATCGCGAGCGACGCCGAACTTCCGCGCCCGCCGCACCTGAACGCACCCGGCCCGCTCTCTTTTTAGGCGCGCTCGGGCAGAGCTCCCGAACCGGACACCGGTCGCAGAGCGGACGCTGAGCTTTGCAGATCGTGCGCCCGTGAAGGATCAACCAATGGTGCGCGAAGCGCCATTTTGATTCCGGCACCAGTGCCGTGACGTCGCGCTCGACGGCGAGCGGCGTCGTGCCGGTCGTAAGCCCCATACGATGCGCGACGCGAAAAACGTGCGTGTCGACTGCGAAGGCCGCTTCACCGAAAGCAACGGAGAGCACGACGCTCGCTGTCTTCCGCCCCACCCCGGGAAGCGCTTCGAGCTCCTCTCGCGTCTCGGGTACTCGCCCCGCATGCTCGGCGACGAGAGCGCGTGCGGCGCCGATAATGTTCTTTGCTTTGGTTCGAAAAAAACCGCACGATTGAATCAATCGCTCGACATCGGCAAGGCGCGCTGCGGCTAATGCTTTCGGTGTCGGATAAGCGGCGAAGAGCGCCGGCGTCGTAAGATTGACGCGTGCGTCGGTACACTGCGCCGAGAGAATGACGGCGACCAGCAATTCGAACGGGTTACCATATGCAAGCGCCGTGACGGCGTGCGGATAGGCCGCTTCGAGCAGCGCCAGCTCCTTTTTCGCGATCGTCTTCGAAACTTTACGTTTGGGAAACGGAATTGCGCCCACGAGCGATCTTTTGCGCTTAACCGGCCCGACCGACCTGCCGATGAACCGGCTACGATGAAAGGCGAACGAGAGGTCGATGACGTTGCCGTTATCGGCGGCGGCCTCGCCGGCGCAGCGGTGGCGATCGCGTGTGCGCGCTTTGCCCGGCACGCGCGGCTCCGGCTCTTCTCGCCCGAAGAGCCCGGGCGCGGCGCCGCTTACGGCGGAGGCTCACCGATATGGTTGATGAACGGTCCGGCTCGTGCGATGAGCGTCATCGCCGGCGACCCGGGGCATCTCGTGCGCGCGCTGCAGTGCGATCCCGACGAACTCATTCCACGGGAGCGCTTCGGCAATTACGTCGGCGAGTCGCTGCGATTAGCGATCGACGGACGCGCGCAGGCGCGCATCGAACGTACGGCGGTCGTCGATCTCGATCGCGTGGGTAACGACTTCGTCCTTACCGATGCGCGCAACCGCCGTTACCGCGCGCATACCGTCGTCCTTGCGCTTGGGAACGCGAGACCCGCCGATCATTTCTTGCCGCGCGAACTCCGCGAGAGCAAGCGCTATTTCGGCGACCCGTGGCGTACCGAAACGAGCGAACTCCCCCCGGGCGACATGCTCTGCATCGGCGGCGGCCTTACCGCCATGGATCGCGTCGCCGCCCATTCCTACGCGCGGCGTCGTGGAACGGCATTCACGCTCGCGCGTCACGGCTATCTTCCCGCCCGTGAAGTTCCCGCGATACGCGCCTGCAACTATCGCGAACTGAACATCGACGAGCGCTCTCCGCTCTCGCTGCTGCGCTCGGTGCGCGCGGCGATGCGCGACCGTATCGCCGTCGGCGGCGACTGGCGCGAGATCGCCGAGGCGCTCCGGCAACCATCGCAGCGCATTTGGCTGGGATGGACGAACGCGCAACGTCGACAATTTCTCGAGCGACTCGCCCCGCTCTGGGGATCGCTGCGCTATCGCGTACCGCCCGCGACCGAGGAAGCGGTCACCGCGCTTCGCCGGGCCGGGCGATACGTGCCGCTCCAGGGCGAGATCGTCGGGGCTACCGACGAAGCCGACGGAATACGCATCGATTACTCCAGTCGCGGCGCGCGACGTCGCCTCCGGGTAGCCTCGGTCGTCAACTGCACCGGCCCCAACGGCGATCTCGCCTTCAACACCGATCCGCTGGTACGCGCGCTGCTACGCCGCAACCTGATACGCCGCGATCCGCTCGGATTGGGAATCGATGCAACGCCGTACGGCGAAGCGATCGACGGCGAGGGTTTTATCGACGAACGCTTGCTCGCGTTGGGCCCGCTGCTGCGCGGCGCACTCTACGAGAGCACCGCCGTTCCCGAGATCGTCGAGCAGGCACGCGCGATCGCGCAACGAGTCGCGCGCAACCGCGAGGAGTGGGTCGCATGATCGCCGCTCTCGACGTCGATCGCATCATCGCCGAGCGACTCGCCGAGCGCGAGCGCTGGGAGCCCCTGCTGCCCCGCAAAAGGATCGGCTACACGCGCTCTCGCCTCTTCGCTTGCGACGCTTTCGAAGTCTTGGCACTAC
>JAJYRI010000041.1 GCA_021794175.1 bacterium | reverse complement strand
GGCGATGCGGCAAAGCCGGCGAGGGCGCGCGAGATTTTAGAGGCGGCGAATAACGGCTTCGACGCGCCCGACGATAACGACATCGTCGGCATAGATTGGCTGCATGCGTGCGTTCTCCGGCTGTAAGCGCACGCGCCCCGCTTCACGATAGAAGCGCTTCACCGTCGCATCACCCTCGAGCATTGCAACGACGATCTCGCCGTTGCGCGCATCGTTTTGCGGACGCACCACGACGAGGTCGCCGTCGAGAATCGCCGCGTCGATCATCGAATCGCCCTTCACGCGCAGCACGAACGCATCGGAGCCCTTCGGGAGAAAATCCGCTGCGACGAGGAACTCGCCTTCGCGCTCTTCTTGAGCGGCGATCGGCACGCCGGCGGCAACGCGGCCAAGAATCGGCAGCAGCATGCCTTCGGGCATCCCGGAGCGCTCGGAGCGCATCGCCCGCGGCTTGGTCGCATCGCGCGTGAGGAGCCCCCGCTTTTCGAGCGTCTTGAGGTGGGCATGGATCGTGGACGAGGACGAAAGGCCGACGATCTCGCCGATCTCGCGGACCGAGGGCGGGTAGCCGTGTTCGGCCGCAAAGCGCTCGATGGCGGTGAGTATCTCCCGCTGCCGCTCGCTCGGAGGGCGTTCGCGCATGCCTGAATCCTTTCTCTTTTCTCTCGCGGAGGGCGCTGACTGCCATGCGTATGGCAGAGCCGTTCGGTAGAAACGTACCATAGAGTTCGAAAAATCGCAAACATACGTTCGAGACTCTTGACACCCCGCGGAGCGGGCATGCTAGAATCTAGTGGACGAACAACCGTTCGGCCCAAGATATGGAGGGTTATCCACAATGCGGTCCCGGAAACGAATGAGCCTGATGCCTGCGGTGGCGCTCGCCGCGCTGAGCGCGCTCGTCGCCGTTCCGACCCTCTCGATGGGGCGTCTCCACGCGGCTCCGGTCACCCGATATGCCAGCGTGACCGTCCACTCGGGCGACACGCTCTGGTCGATCGCTGCGAAGCATATGGCCGGCGGTAGCATCCAGGAGCGGATCGACGAGATCGTCCGCGTCAATCACCTTCGCGGCGCCTCCCTCCTTCCGGGCGAGCATATCCGCGTCCCCGAATAAAGCCCCGCTTCCCCGACGAAACGCTACACCACATCGAGGTGTGGCGTTTTTTGTTCCCGTTGCCTTTATGCGAGTACGCTTACGCCGTGTTCGCCATGCTCTTCGAGAAAGGCGAGCGCTTCCATCATCCAACTATCGAGCCCGTCGTTCGAATGACGCAATACCTCACGCACGAGATGCGCGCGATCCTTTACCCAGCGCAGATTGCTGCGCGTCGTCAGGGGCGTGATTTCGCGATTGCATTCATCGCAACGTAAGCGTGGCACGATTGCGGACGTTCCGGCGCGCAACGAGCAAACCCCGCCGCTTTCGCGACGGGGTTTGCTGTTGCGATACCTCTCGATGAGTTCGCGCTCGGTTAGAGCTTGAACTGAACCTCGAGGTAGGCCTGGAGCGGCAAGCCGCCGGTGTATGGTGCGAACGCTTGGTTCATCACCCCCGGATAGCCGGCCGTTCCGTTTGCCGGATCGCTCCCGCTCGCTCCGTAGAAGAAGCCGGAGCCCATCTGGTAGTTCGAGTAGGAGGGGTTGCCGATGTAGCTGCCGTTCGACGAGTATCCGCAGACGAGGGTTCCCGGCGCATACGCCGAGCTCCACGGGGTCGAGGAACCGCCGAAGCAGCGATTGATCACGTTCGCTAACGTCAGGGTAGCCGTTACGCGGCGGCTGATGTTATACGAACCTTGGAGGGTAAGGTTGAACTGCCACGGTTCGCGATACTGCCCTTCGCCGTCGAAGGCTCCCGTGGTGGGGTTCGGAATCGCGAGAACACCGTTACCCGTGAACGGACTTGCACCGCACGACTGGTAGTTCGGCAGTTGCTGGTACGCCGCGCCAACCGTGACGACTGGAGCGAGCGAGGCCTGGTTGCTACCGCAGGTACGCGGATCGACGCCGATTGAATCGAGCGGCGAGCCGTAACGCGCCCCTTGAACCAACTGGAACGCCGCGACAACGGTCGTCTTATGTTTCTTGTAGTTCAAGAAACCGCCGATCTGAATCGGGCCGAATGCCGTTTGGAGATTATCCTGCGCCACCGAGGGCGGTTGGTTCGCATAGGTCGGATACCATCCGTTGGTCTGGAGCAGCGATTGCGGGTTCGCATTCCAGTACGGATTGGCGATCGAGGAAGCGGCACAGGTCGGGTCGGGGCCGTTGGTCCCGTTGAGGCCCTTTCCGTTTGCCGCGTAGCACTGCGCGATATTCGCCTGCGTTGCCGCCGTTAACGACGTGCCGGAGGCGCCACTGCAGCGCGGATCCCCGGCGTTGGCAGCGGTTGCGCAGTACTTGGTGAGATCGTTGAACGCGACGATCGACGAGTTGATGAACGAGATCGCGTTCTTACCACCCGCGAGATTCTGATACTGAATCCGCGCGTGCGTGTACGTGAAGTTCAACTGCCCGGAGAATCCGTCACGTGACGGATCGCCCTTTTGGATGGCAAGTTCGACACCGGTCGTCTTCTGCGTTCCGGCGTTAATGCCGGAGATGAAGCCCGGGCTCAAGAGGATGTTGACCGTCTGCCCCAAGGTATAGCGGTAGAACGGCGTCAGCTTGAAGCTGAGGTCGGTCCCCTTGAAGTGCTTCTCCAGCGAAATATCGTAGTTCTCGGAACGCTGCACGGCATTATCGTGCACCGTACTCGTGAACCCATATTGCCAGAAGTGCGAGAAGTCGAACTTCGCAGCACCGTAACCGGAGAGGTTACCGTACTGTTCGAACGCCGTCTCAGTCGGCTGCGTGTATTGGCCGGCGCTGAAGCGGATGATCGTGTCCGGGTTGATCGTGTACGTGCCTGCGAAACGAGGCGAGAAGACCGAGTGCGCGAGCGACGGAACGCTCGTGCCCTGGTAGAGCATGTTGCCGTTGAGACCGTTGGGATGCAGATACTGCTGTCCCGTCGAGTTGGTCAACGCCACGCCGGGCGACGAATAGCATCCGGCCGCGTTCGTATCCAGCGGGCTGTTATTCGGGAGAACCGCCGGGCCTGCCGCGGAAGGCGGTGAAGCCGGCGAAGGCTTAACCGTGTACGGGATCATCGACGAGGGATCGTAACAATACGAGTTCGCCGCGGCGTTGAACCAGAACTGATACTCCGGATTGTTGTAGTTAACGAGATTGTACTGGTACTTCTCGTAACGCACTCCGAGGTTGAAGTTCCATCTCCGATTCGGCTGATAGTTGTCGCTCAACGAGATGTTCGTGAAGAGCGGGGTGACGTTATTCTGAGGGCCGTAGCCGCCGGGACGCGTCACGAGCCACTGTGCGCCGTTTGTCAGCGCGGCGCCGGTTGCGGCGAACGGCGTGAGACCCGGCGCGATTTGGCCGTAGTTCGCTTGGGCGACCGAGATCGACCCGAGCGTGCCCTGTGTCGAACCGCTGAGACACGACTGAACGGCACCGGTATTGTCGTAACAATTGCCCTTCGCATCGACGAGGTTGGTCGCGATGCCGGGGGCTCCGTACCATTCGTTATTCATGCGGCCGACGGTCGAGGTGACGTAGTTGTAGGTGAAGTTCAGTAAGTTCTTGTCGTTGATCTGATTTGCATACTGCAGCATGCCGCCGCGCGTATGTGCGTTCAGTTCGTAATCCGGGGCCGCACCGGCCGATCCGAGCGAACCCGGAACGAGATTGTACCCGGTCAAGAACCCCGTGCCTACCGGAGCGGTCATGAGCCAATCGGAGTAGTAGGTGTAGCCCATCACGCGCAAGTAGGAATTTTCGTTGATGTTCTTCTGGTATTGCAGCTTGATGATCGAGCCGTCATTCCAGATACCGTCGCGCAGGTTCGTCGGCAGGCCCGCATAGACCTGACGCTGATTGCCGGAGCTCGGCTGGAAATAATACCCGACGGTCGCGGCGGATGCCGGTTGACCGAAGGTAGAGTTGATGAGTTGGAGCCCGTCGTTATACGGCATGAGGGATCCGCCACCGACGGAGCACCCCGAGCCTATGACCCCAATGGCTTGGAAGAGGCCGGCGTAGGCGCACATATTGTCGTATTGGCCGCCTTGGCCGGTATAGGCGAGGGGCGATGTTCCCCCGAAGAAATTCGTCCAGGCCTGTTGGGTGTATCCCGTTGGGCCACCCCAGCCCGAGAAGGCCGAATTCATGAAATTCTGGCCGCCTGCATCGCTGATGCTATTCACATACTGGGAGTGATAAGCGAAGGTGTTGTAGAGGAGCTGTATGTCGTCGCGACCGGCGTTGCGCTTATGCGGAATCGCGAAATGCAGGTTGACGACGTTCTCGCGATCCATGTTGACGCCCGACGTGCCGCCGAATGCGGTATTGAAGGGCGAATAAGTCTCGCAGACCGGCGCCATGCCGGGGGTTCCGAACGCGCCGACCCAACCCGCAGCACCCGCCGGCGCACCACTATTCGCGGTACACGTCGACCAGGGGCCGTTGGTGAAGTAATTCGCGTTGAATCCCGCGATCGGATTAACTGCGCCGGTAGAGAGTCCGAGCGGCCCGGAGCCGTCGGTGGCGATGTTGCCGCCGTCTTGGTTGTTGATGAACCGTAACTCCTGGTTCGTACCGCCGAGTGCGACGTAGTACGAGAAGAGACGATTCGGGGTCGCGCCGCCGACTTCAACGGCAAGCTTGTGATAGAAACCAGGGGCACCGATGCCGCCGATCAGCGTGCCGGTACCGGGATAGGTTCCGGTCTTGATAACCTGGTTGATGTAACCACCCAGCGTGGCAGAGCCCGCATCGGCAGCCGAGCCACCGGTGTAGATCTGCGTCTGCTGCGTGCCGAGGCTCGAGAGCGAGCTCGCGCTGTAGTTATCGAAAGCGCGGTTCACCGGGACGCCGTCATACTCATAGCCGGTCTGGCCGTACGCTGCGCCGCGGATGTAGAAAACCTGGCCGAAGCCGGAGTTTCCGATGAACGAATTCACGCCCGGCTGCGAATAGATCGCAGAATAGGCGCTATCGAGGTTGTAACCGCCGCCCATACCCTGCACCGCAGTTTGCGTAGCAGAGTTGACCGCGTAAACGCTTGCCGTGGTACCGGATTTTACCAAGTTACCGGCGGCTACGGATTTCACGGTGGCGATGGTCTTGAGCGCCTTTTGCATCACCACACTCAGAGAAAAACTCTGGTCGGCGAATACGGTGACGCCGGAGATCGACTCCGTGTTATATCCAACCTTCGAAACCGTCACGGTGAACGTGTCGGGTTGAAGACTGATGAATGAAAAATGTCCGTGCGCGTCAGTCGTCGTGACAGTCACCTCGGAGGGTGAGCTGACCTTTACGATTGCACCGGCGACGGGAGCTCCCGCCTTATCGGTGACCGTACCGCTGAGTCCGCCCGTCGTTCCTGCCAGTGCCCATGTTCCCTGGAACAGGATGGCGACGAGAAGCAACAGCGCTACGGCGACGCGACGGAGGGTTCGCTGAAATTTCATCGATTATTTTCCCTCAATCGAGTTTTAGTGAGCTGAACGGCAGCGACCCGGCGACCCCGCGTTGGGCCGCCGAGCAGATACCGTCGGCTTGCTCTTACTCCCTACTTTGGTCGGTTCCTTCAGCAAATCTTAAGATTCAGAAGCCCCGCACTCGTCTGGGACGCCCCGCTCGTGATTCCCCCGGAGCAACAAAAAAGAGCCCCGGGCGAACCCGGGGCTCTCTCCATCCTGAACGACGGTTGCCCGTCCTTCAGGCTTTAACGGTGCCCGATCGGACGAGGCGCCATGGCGAAGGGCGAGCGCCCTACCGAAAGCGGTAGCGACGCCGAGCACGAGGCCATCACCCCGCCGCCGGAATCGAACGTGCAGGTAGCCGGGGAGATCGAGAGATCGTCCGAGCCACCCTTACCGACGTAGGGAGGATTGGGGACGCCGGCGCTTCCCGTTCCACTCACGCCGGTGTACGACATCTCGTAAGCCGGATAATCGAAGGCGATCTCCTGGATCACGATATCGTCGCCGGGGGTCGCGGCCCCATCGGCGGTGGTGTTCTGAGCCGCCGAGCAGAGCGTCGACGAACCACCGGGGCCTTGCGAAGCCGGGAGCGCCGGCAGAGCTCCCGAGTTCGTCCAGAGCGTGTAATAGACGGGTTTTGCCGCCGAGCTACCGTTGCAGCTCGCGGGTTGTGGTTTCGTCGTCGGACTCGGCCCATAATCGACCACCTCAACGTATGCCTCAACGGGAGCCCCGTTTGAGGCGGTCGGCAAAGCGAAGCCGCTAAACGTGTTCGTCGTGACGCTGTAGGAAGGAGCGGTCGCGGCGCTGACGGTCGGAAGCGTAGGGCCGGGGATGGTGAACGACTTTGGTGGGGCGCTCGTCGTACCGGTGTTCGCCGGCACCGAAACACTCATGCTGTAGGGTTGGCCCACAACCGGAGCGATCGAGGCGAAAACATCGAGTCCTTCACTGATGCCGGCCGTTCCGGCGGGATAATTCGAGTTGCCGACGACCGAGTCCCCATTGCTGCTCGGCAACACGAATGCGGGGGGGCCGCCCCACGGAACGAACTGGTTGGGATCGTTTGCAACCGTATCGTAGAGCGGCACCGGGTAGGGTGCGACCTGGAACGGAGTGCCGATCTGGGTAACCGAGGGAGCGTTCGCAGGGCCGTATGCATTGAACGGTTCCAGCCCGAGCCCGAAGGCGCCGCCGGATTGCCCGAAGGTCGTCACGGTCGTCGTCCCCGTCGCCTGAGAGCTTCCCCCGATCGAAGTCGTCCCGATCTCGCCGGGCGCGGGACCGGTAAGCGCCGTTGAGAGCGCATCGTATCCCGTTGCGGTTCCGGCCGGCCCGGCAACCGCCGCCGGGAGCGTGAGCGTAGGCGTATCGACGAGCGCACCGCTGTCACCGGGGGCAAAGCCCCCGGTGGGTTGGCGATAGGTCGTCACGACGTTGAGACCAAGCGTTCCGTTCGGCAGTCGCGCGGTACCGACCGCGAACTGCAGAACGTTGTTTTGAATCACCGCCGGATTTGTCGGCGCGATCGGGTTATTTGGATTCGCGCTACAAGCCGTTAGAGCGAGTGCGATCGCTCCGGTAAGTATCAATCGTTTCATGCTGTTGATTGCAAGCCCCATTTAGATCCGGTGCTGGAAGAAAAATTGCACGGTGAAGGGTTGCAGTGGCGCAAACCCGGGCGTGCCGGTGAAATTCCCGTTTGAGAGCAGGTAGGCCCCATTGCTGAAAGCGTTGATATTCGTGGGAACGAACTGCGTGCATCCACGGGCGGTTCCGACTTCACCCGCGCAAACGTTCGTACCGGTCTGAGGGCCGGAGAGACCGTTCGCAACGGGCTGATAGTAGGTGTTGATAGCGGGGACCGATCCGTTGAATGCGTTCCCGAACAGGTTGAGCATCTGAACTCCGAACGTATTGCCGTGCGAGGTGTATTGGATGGTGAGGTCGCCGTACAGATTCGGATGGCTCAATTTACCGCCGTTGGCGGCAGTACCCGGGGTTCCGCGCGTCGCCGCGATATTCGGGTCGAGAGCACTTCCCGGGAACGCCGGGTCGTAGTAGTTCGTCGAAACGCTGGCACCGGGGTTCGAACCTACGAAGCTCGACTGGCCGCCAGTGATACCCGGCCCGAAATCGACCTGCGGAATATTCGCATAGATCGGTTGCCCCGTGGCACTCGTTCCGACCTGTGCGGCAATCATGTTGCCTACCGAGTACGGATACCCGATATCGAACTGTAGTTGCGGGCTGACGCTCCAACCGTGTTTGAGATTGTCGGTACCGCCGATACGAATGGAGAGCGGCGACACGTAACCCGCGCGATAGAGATCGCCGAGCGCGAGTGAGGCGGTCGGGATGAACGGCACCGTCGTTTCATTGGCCGAGAAGGGCGGGGTCGTACTCAAAACGTTCTGGTAGGTTGCCGTAAAGAAGCCGCTCAGCCCAAGCGCCCGCTGCGGGGTCGTGAGGCCGAGCTCGAGCCCTGCCGTCTTATTGAGCCCTTGGTTCGAGACGGCGAAGATGCCGAGGACCGGGTTCAAAACGAAGAACGTCGGGAGATTCGTCCCCCTCTTCACGAACGGCGTGACACGCAGGCCCCATCCGTTCTTGAATAGGTGCTGGAAACTCATATCCACGTTGGTGTAGAGCGCCGGGGTGCCGTTACCGGCATCCGGAGCTTCGACGGCATCGCCCTGCCAGTAGAGTTGTTGCGCGTAACTCGTACACCCGAAGACCAGCGTCGCCGGGTTACCGCAGATCGCTCCGGGCTTCGCCGGGACGCTAAGATACGGCTGCAGACCGTACAGGTGGAACGGCGTGCCGGCAGTCTGGGCGTTTGCGAAGACCGCCGAACGGCCGTAGCCGAAGCGGATCGAGTCGCGAGCATCGATTTTATAGGAGATCGAAGCACGCGGCTGCAGTTCCTTCGGATGGAGCACCTGATTGTTCCACGAGGATGCCGTCACATCGAACGGATTGTTCACCGGCGCCGAGGGGCATTGCGCGAAGTTCGCCGGGTTGGTTGCGAACGCGGCGCACCCGAGGACGTTATAGCCGACCGCCGGTGCACCGAGCCCGAGCTGCCCGATCTGGCTAAACCAATGCTGGTTCTGCCCTTCGTCGCGGATGCCGAGGTCGAGATAGAGCCGGTTCGTCGGCGAGTACTGCAGCCGGAGTCCGGTTCCCCAGTTCTGGAAGTTCGTGCCGTTATAGCCGATCCCCCAGCTCGGTAGGCGCGGGACGCCGTTCGGGAAGTAGCTCTGGAGATAGCCGCCCGGCAACCAATCCGTCGTCAGGAACGGATTCGAGGGAAACGCGAGGACCGAACCCGCGAGCACCGTCAGTTGGGGTTCGTAGGCATTGAATTTCGGGTAAAGGACGTTGTAGGAGACGTTCAACGTCGCAGTGAGCTTGCTGCCGATCTGCTTCTCGAGGTCGGCACTCATGCCAACGGTCGGGCCGCCGGTATCGGTCCACGCGGAAATAAATCCGGGACTCGTGCCGTAGAAACCGCCCGAGTACTGATTGTCGGAGAACTGATCTTCAGCCCAGTTGAAATATCGTACGTCGAAGTAGGTCGTTTCATTGAGGCTGTTATCGTACTCGAACTTCAAAAAGCGCGTCTGATTGGAAAAGTTTTGCTGTGGCGAGGTGATCGCTGCATTGTATGAAGGAACCCCCGGCCCGAGGCCGATTAAGCTCGCATATTGCGCAGGCGTGTAGCCCGCAAGGAATGCCGGAATCGCCTGCGTCAGTTGGTCGTAGGGATAGTATACGAGGGCGTTCGGATTGGTAACGGGGTTATAGGTCCCACCAGGGCCTGCCTGGCCGTACCCTCGCTGCGAGATGTTCGCATAGAGAATCTGGAACGTCTCGTGATTGTTTTTCCCAAAGTGAAAGAAAAAGTTGTTGAGGATTTGGTCGGTCGTTTCGTACGTGGTAGCAAAATAGTTGCCGTATTCGGCGAGCGGCGTCGTATGATATCCAAGGTACGGGTTAAAACGCTGCCCGGTGTAAGCGAAATACTCGGAGAAACGACGGTTCGGGGTTTCGAAACCGTAATGGAAGCCGAGTTGATGGCTGAAGTTCGGCCCGCCGGTTTCGAGATCGAGCTCGCCCGAGCCGGGGCCTTCGCCCTGCTGAGGAATGATGTTGATAACGCCGGATCCGACGCCGCCTTGAGTGGCATCGCCCGCGCCTTCGACAACTTGCACCGAACCAAGGCCGTTGAAAAGGCCGCCGGAGCCGTTATTGCCGAGGAATGGTTCCTTAAAAGTGACGCCGTCGAACTGGTAGCCCAGTTCGTAGGCGGCACCGCCGCGAATCGTCGGAACGCCGTTATTGGTGAGGGTGACGCCGGGAACCGCCAAGACGAGCGAATTTTCGTTCGTCGAGAATGCCTTACCGGTCGTCTGGGTAACCGCAGCGCCGCTAACGGTATAGCTGTCGATCGTTTGCGACGGCTGGAAGGCGCTGGTCCGACTTACCGACTTCACTCGCGCGATCGTCTTGAGTTGTTTGGTCAAGCCGACCGTTCCGAGGGCGGTCGTCTGGTCGCCGAATACGATCACGCCGGTGATCGATTGGCGTTCGTATCCGACGGCCGAGATCGATACGCCGTAGCTATCGGCATTCATACCAAGGATGGTGAAGAAGCCGTGGGCGTTCGTAACTGCCGTATAGGTGCCGCTGCCGGAGAGCGCGACGATGGTAGCGTCGGCAATGGGCGCGTGCGAATGTGCATCAACGACCGTACCGCTAAGGTTGCCGAATTGGCCGCCGGCAGCGAAACTGGTTGTCGTCAGCGAGAAAATCATGGCGACGAACAACAGCATCGCGAGCCCATGACGGGCGAGCGTACTGATTGCACGTGGCCGGGAACGTGGATCATGCATGCGTTTGCATTCCTCCCGAAGAGAGTGCCGATCGAAGGGTGGCGCGCACGTTGTTGACGGTAACCGCGCATAAAAACGCGACATCAAGTCCCCGGACCGATCTCTCCAGCACCCATGTTTCCTGGCGAGAATCGAGCGAGTTATTTTGACGAGCGTCCTGCGAAGATGGAATCCGAGTTACCGAGCGTACTGCGATCATCCCCCAAAAAGCGTAGTGAGCAGACGGCCCACGAAGGGCCGCCCGCTCACCTTAGCCGGGCTTTTGTCGCTTCCTTCAGATTTCCTTAAGAATTCAAAACTCCGATGGTCTTCTTCAGAAGCGCCGGAATATCGGATGGACGGTCGGCAACCGGAACGCCCGCTTGCTTGAATGCCGCGATCTTACTCTCCGGCGTACCGAAGTTCCCGGAGATGATCGCGCCGGCGTGGCCGAGTGATTTTCCCGGCGGTGCGTTGCGCCCGCCGATGAAGGCGACGATGGGCGTCTCGCGCAGATGCTCGGCGATGAATGCTGCGGCATCTTCCTCGTCGGAGCCGCCGATCTCCCCGCAGAGCACGATCGCCTCGGTCTCCTCGTCGTTGGCGAAAGCGCGCAGGCAATCGACGAACGTCGTGCCGATAATCGGGTCGCCGCCGATGCCGACGCAGGTCGACTGTCCGAGGCCCGCGCGCGTGAGCCCGTCGACCACTTCGTAGGTCAGCGTTCCCGAGCGCGAAATCAAGCCGACGTTTCCTTGCTTGAAGATATGCCCGGGCATGATGCCGATGCTCGCCTTGCCCGGCGAGATGAGTCCGGGGCAATTCGGACCGATGATCTGCATCCCCGGCGTCGCGCCGACGACGCGCAAGACGTCGTGCACCGGAACCCCTTCGGTAATGCAGACCGCCAACGTAATCCCCGCCTCGTACGCTTCGAAGAGCGCGTCGCCGGCGAACGGCGGCGGAACGAAGATACAGGTATGCGTCGCTCCGGTCGCTTCGACCGCGTCGCGTACGGTATTGAAGACCGGCAATCCGTGCTCGCTCTTCTGGCCGCCCTTCCCCGGCGTCACGCCGCCGACGATCTGCGTGCCGTAGGCGAGCATGCGTCCGGTGTGATACGACCCTTCGCCTCCGGTAATTCCTTGAACGATTACTTTGCTGTTTTTATCGAGATAGATACTCATCGTCGCTCCTTACGCCCCCGCCGCAATGCGCACGGCCTGCGCCGCGCCTTCGTCCATGGTCTCCACCGGCGTCATGCCGGCATCGGCGAGAATTTTTCTCCCCAACTCTTCATTGGTGCCGGTGAGCCGAATCACCAACGGGATTTTGCGCGAGGTCGTCGTGCGCAGCGCTTCGACGATGCCTTTGGCAACTTCGTCGCCGCGCGTAATACCGCCGAAGATGTTGATGAAGAACACTTTCGCGGGCGTGTGATTGACGACGAGCTCGTAACATTTCCGCACGCGCTCGGCATTCGCACCGCCGCCGACATCGAGGAAGTTCGCGATCTCTCCGCCGGCGTTTTTCACCGCGTCCATCGTCGCCATCGCAAGCCCGGCGCCGTTGGCCATCGTTCCGACCGTGCCGCCGAAACGACGGAAGTTGCGGATTCCCAACCCGGATTCCGTAGCGAGCTGTTCGTCTTCATCGAGCGGCAGAACCGCGTGCCATTCGGCAAACTCTTTATGCTTGAAGAGCGCGTCGTCGTCGAGCTCGACTTTGGCATCCGAAGCGATAACGCGGCCGTCGGTCGTCAATGCCAGCGGATTGATCTCGACGAGTTTTGCACCGTATTCGAAAAAGAGTCGATAGAGAGAATCGAGAATCGCCGGCAGCTGTTTGCGATAGCCGGGGTCGAGATCGGATCCGAAGGCCAATTCGCGACCGATAAACGGCGAGTAGCCGATCGCCGTATCGATAAAGAATTTCGCAATCGATTCGGGGTGATCGTGGGCGACGTCCTCGATATCCATGCCGCCGAATTTGCTGACCATCGCAACGGGGCGCTTCGTCGTTCTATCAACGGTGATCGCGCAGTAGGCTTCTTTCGCGATCGAGAGTTTTTCCTCGACGAGCAGCGATTTAATCGCCTCGCCGTTGGGATTCTGCCGATTCGGCGGCATCGGGGTCGCCATAATCTCGCGTGCGGTAGCGATTCCCGCTTCGCGGCCGCTTGCAAACTTAATCTTCCCCGCTTTCCCGCGCCCGCCCATCAGCACTTGTGCCTTCAGCACCCACTCGCCCGGATTCGCGGCGAGAAAATCGCCGACCGCTTCGGGGGTGGTGCAATGTTGCGAACGTGGAATCGGGATGCCGGAGCGACGAAAGAGCTCCTTCCCCTGGTACTCCATGAGATTCATAGATGCTTTCGTGTACTCCGTTTCTAACGCGATGAAAGGCCGGGCGCGCCATCGAGGGGCGCCGACTTGCCTGGTATTCGTACCCGCAGCACGATTCTTCTTCTTCCTACCGTTGTCGCAAGGGGTGCCTTTTGCCCCCTCTATCACACCGAGGAGCCGCACTTTTGTCACGCCGAGTAGGGCGCCTCAGCGCCCGTATCGCGGCGCCCGCGCTATTTCCAACATCGGAATGCGCGTGAATGAGCGCCGGGGCGTTTCGATGGTGTCGACCACAAGACCGTCAATCCATGCGGCAGCGGGTTCGATTTCCGCACGCTCCAACCAAACCCGATTCGCATTTGCCGATCGGGATGGGCGGTGGTAGAATGGATTCGACGGTCTTGTGATCCACCAAATGCGAGCTGCTCCACACGGAGCGGCTCGCATTATTTTCCGCGAGTGCTTTCCAACTTCGGAATGCGCGTGAATGAGCGTCGGGCGTTTCGATGGTGTCGACTGCAGAACCGTCACTTCATGCAGCAACGGGTTCGATTCCCGCACGCTCCAACCCAGGCTTTCTACTTGTTAGGAAACATGGTGCGGTGGTAACATGAATGCGACGGTTCTGCAGGCCACCAGATGCGAGCTGCTCCATACGGAGCGGCTCGCATTATTTTGCGCGACTGCTTTCCAACATCGGAATGCGCGTGAAGGAGCGCCGGGGCGTTTCGATGGTGTCGACGGCCGAACCGTCACTTCGGGCCGCAGCGGGTTCGATTCCCGCACGCTCCAACTCAAGAACGTGCATTTGCACCGCATTGAGAAAGGTGCTAGTCTGGAGTCGACGGTTCGGCCGGCACCAGATGTGAGCCGCTCCATTACGGAGCGGCTCACATTATTTTCGAGATCGCCGATGCGAGCGGCTACAAACGGCCGAGGAGACTGCGCGCGATGATGATCTGCTGGATCTCCGAAGTTCCTTCGTAGATCTCGGTGATTTTCGCATCGCGGTAATAACGCTCGACCGGAAACTCCGTGGTGAAACCGTAGCCGCCGTGAATCTGCAGCGCCTCCGAGGCATGGGTTCGCGCTGCGGTCGAAGCAAAGAATTTCGCCTGACTGGCGAGGGTCGGCGACGGAGTTCCCGCGTCGGCGAGAGCGGCGGCGCGATAGACCAACAGCCGCGCGGCCTCTAAATCGGTCGCCATTCGCGCGATCTTAAACGAAATGCCTTCATACGCGCCGATCGGTTTGCCGAACGCCGATCGTTCCTGCGCGAACTTCACCGATGCGTCCAGACAGGCCGCAAGAATGCCGACGGCTTGCGCCGCAATGCCGATGCGTCCGCCCTGCAACGCGGTCATCGCGCCGCCGAAACCCTCACCTTCGCCGCCGAGCAAGGCTTCCGGGCCGACGTACGCATCGTCGAAGGCGAGATCGCAGGTGTTACTCGTGCGAATTCCGAGTTTCTCCGTTTCGCGTTCGACGCTCACGCCCGGCGTTTTCGGATCGACGAGAAAGGCGCTGACGCCCTTCGGGCCGACGCCGCCGGTGCGAAACATCGCCATCACGACGCCTGCGTGCGTTCCGTTCGTGCACCATTGCTTGCGCCCGCGCAGAACGTACCCGTCGCCGCGGCGCGTCGCGGTCGAACGAATGCCCCCCGCATCGGAGCCGGCGTCGGATTCCGTCAATGCAAAACCGGCAATCGTGTCGCCGCCGCTGAGGCGCGGAAGCCACGCTTGCCGCTGCGACTCATTGCCGAGCTTTGCAATAGCGGCGCCGATCATCGCGTGCACCGAGAGCGTCACCGCGGATCCGGCATCGACGCGCGCGAGTTCCTCGACCGCTAGCGCATAGGCGCCATAACCCGCACCCACACCGCCGTAACGCTCGTCGACGAGCACGCCCATCAAACCGATCGCATCCATCTTCGTGTAGAGTTGGCGCGGAAAATAATGCTCGCGATCCCACGAAGCGATATACGGAGCGATCTCCTTTTGCGCGAACTCGCGCGCGAGCGCGGCGATCTGCCGCTGCTCGTCGGTGATCTCAAATCGTGCAGCGGCGGATCGATCGGTCATGCGTAGGTGTAGAACCCGCGGCCGCTCTTTTTCCCGAGCCAGCCGGCAGCAACGTATTGTTTGAGCAATGGACACGGCCGATATTTCGAATCCCCGAAACCTTCGTGCAACACCTCCATAATCGCCAGGCAAGTGTCGAGGCCGATGAAATCGGCGAGCTGCAAGGGGCCCATCGGGTGATTCATGCCGAGCTTCATCACCGTATCGATCGCTTCGACGCTGCCGACGCCCTCAAAGAGCGCGTAGATCGCTTCGTTGATCATCGGCATGAGCACGCGATTGGAAACGAAGCCCGGAAAGTCGCGAACCTTTACCGGCGTCTTGCCCATATCGCGCGCGAGTTTCTCGGTGAACTCGTAGGTCGCTTGCGAGGTCGCGATACCGCGGATGATCTCCACGAGCGCCATCACGGGAACCGGATTCATAAAGTGCATCCCGATAACGCGTTCGGCGCGTTTGGTCGCCGCGCCGAGCGTAGTTATCGAGATCGACGAGGTGTTCGAGGCGAGAATCGCGTCGGCGGGCGTTGCGGAATCAAGGCGTGCGAAAAGCTCGAGTTTGAGATCGAGCGCTTCGGTCGCCGCTTCGATCGCCAAATCGACATCGAGCGCATCGATGCGCGGCGTGCGCTCGATACGCGCGAGAACCGCGTCGCGTCCAGCGGAATCGAGTCGCCCTTTCTCGACCGCGCGCGCGAGATTTTTCTCGATGTTCGCGATGCCGCGGGCGATCAGCTCGTCGCTGCGATCGTGCAAGAGCACGGTGTGGCCGCTCTGCGCGGCCACCTGTGCGATGCCGGCGCCCATCTGCCCGGCGCCGATAACGGCGATGCGGAAGGGCATCGTTTAGTCGACGCGCACGAGAACGGCATCGCCCTGGCCGCCGCCCGAGCAGATCGACGCGATTCCGAGCCCGCCGCCGCGCTGACGTAATTGCGCGACCACCGTGCCGAGAATGCGCGCTCCCGAAGCGCCGATGGGGTGACCCATCGCGATTGCACCACCGCGCAGGTTCAGCTTCGCGGGGTCGATCCCCAGGCGATTCGCCGATGTCAGGGCAACGCTCGCGAACGCTTCGTTAATCTCCCACACGTGGATATCGCTTGCGCGCAGGCCGTGCTTTGCCAGCAGTGTCTGTGCGGCCATCGCCGGCGTCAACGCAATGTACGGCGCGTCCCACGCAACGGTCGCGTGATCGACCAGCGTCGCAAGCGCGGCGTGTCCGTGTTCGCGCGCGTAATCGGCGTGCGCGAGAATCAACGCGGCGGCGCCGTCGTTGACGCCCGGTGCGTTTCCGGCGGTAATGGTTCCGTCGCGTTCGAGCGGTTTGAGTTTCGCCATCGATTCCAAGCTGGCATCGGCGCGTACCGCTTCATCGCGATCGACTGCGGTAAACGGCACGTCGCCGGTGACGAACGGCGTGTATTTTTCGAAATCGAAAGTGAACTCCGCCGAGGGATGGTGATCGAAGGCGTTCATCGGCGCGCCGACGGTTGCGGGAATGCGTTCGCGTCCGCGCGCCGGCAGCGCATCGCGCACGATGCGACCGCGCGCTTTGGTGGCGACCTTCACCGGAATGAGTTCGTCGGCATAGCCGCCGGCCTGCGCCGTCGCGTGCGCGCGGCGATGGCTCTCGTATGCGAATGCATCCTGCGCTTCGCGCGTGAGCCCGAGCTCGTTGGCGACCTTCGAACCTTGCGTCGCCATCGTCATGCCGAAATAACAATCCCAGAGACCGTCGTGAATCATCGCATCGATCAACGTTCCATCGCCGAAACGATAACCGCTGCGCGCATCTTTGAGCAGATAGGGCGCATTGCTCATCGATTCCATTCCGCCTGCGGCGACGACGCGGTTCGCGCCACCGTTGATGAGACGCATCGCGTTGACCGCCGCGAGCATTCCCGACGCGCAGACCTTGTTGACGGTCTCGGCGGTTACCGTCTTTGCGAGGCCGCTCTTGTAGAGTACCTGGCGCGCGGGGTTCTGCCCGACGCCGGCTTGCAGCACCTCGCCGAAGATGACGTGTTCGATCTCGCTGGGGTCGAGCCCGGCGCGTTCGAGCGCGCCGACGAGCGCGGCGGCGCCCAGCGAAGTTGCAGGAAGCGGCGAGAGAGCGCCGCCGAGTTTACCGAACGGAGTGCGCGCATGGCCGAGGACGACGGTTGATGATTGCATGGATTCCATAACCCGCCTCCGCTTCGAGCGGAGGCTCCGCCGAACCTCGCGGTTATCGATGCAGGAGGCCCTTGCCGACTAAGATCGCCAGCATCACGAGAAAGGTCACAAAGGTGCGCGTTTCGGCGCGTGCGATCACGCTGCCGTCCCAAGTCCCCGTCGGCTCCGGTGCAGGAGCGATGCGCGGCACGATACGAGGCACGCGCTCGCAATAGCGCGCGAATGCATCGCCGAAGGTCGCATGCAAGAATCGCTCTTCGTGCGGGACGATGATTCCGTAGACGATCAGCATCCACAGGAGCGAACCGAGCACGAGCACGAGCCGGATCGTCGTCGAGTTACCGCCGGTGAACGCGAGCGCGAAACCCAGCGCCGTGATGAAGTTGCCGACGTAGAGCGGGTTGCGCACGTGCGCGTATGGGCCCGCAGTGACGAGCCGCGGAGCTTCGACGTGGTCGCCGCGCGTGGTTACCCCGGAGTAACCGACCGCCCACATGCGCAGCAGCTCGCCGAGCACCGCAATCGGAATACCGAGCAGTGCGGCGCGAAGCGTCGGCGTGCCGAAGAGCACGAGCGCGAGCGCCGGTAGCGCCAACAACGCACCGCGATTTTTAAAGAAGAACGCGTCGAGCGACGAGGGGGTAGCAGCATCCATCGCCGGAACGTGTTAAGGTTCGCGGGCGATTTCTCCCGCTACGATCCGCGCGCGAAGAGTCGCGAGCGTCGCGCGCAGCAATTGCGGCACCGCCGCGCGTCGCGCCGAAGCGGCGCTCTCCGGGCGGCAGGCCGGCGGGGACTGCTCGGAGCGCTCGTCGGCGCGCGCTTCGCGCACTTCGACGGGAACGCGGGCCGCGAGAATGAGTTCGCGCAGCAGGTCGCGCAGCGGCCATGCCGTCGCGCTGCATGCATCGGGTCCGTCGCTATCGGCGACCACATCGTAGGTTCGGTCGAGCCGTTCGACGACGAGCAACGGCGGCGCGCCTTCGGCGATCCTCGCGATCCCGAGTATCGCCGCCGCGAGCGGATGCGCGGGATCGCTCTCGATCAGCGACGGCAACGCGACGTGTCCCGACGCGAGCACTACCTCGCCCCCGCGCACGGAGGAATCCGCTCGATACCGAATGCTTCGCCCATGCCGCTGATCTTCGTAGCAACGCCGCTGGGGAACCTGCGCGATATCACGCTACGATCGCTCGATGCGCTACGCGAGGCCGACCTTATCGTTGCCGAGGATACCCGCGTCGCGCGTCGGCTTCTGAGCGCGCTCGATCTCCCCGGCCGCGAACTTGCGAGCTATCGCGAACAGAACGCCGCTGCGGCGACCGCGAACATTCTGGAGCGCGCGCGCACGCAGAACGTGGTGGTGGTCAGCGATGCCGGAACGCCGGGCATCTCGACCCCGGCAGCGAGTTGGTCGCGCAGGCGCGAGCGCTCGGCA